>NZ_OOGT01000451.1 GCF_900323515.1 Acinetobacter stercoris
CTTTTAAATATCACTTTTGAATATCTGACAGACAAAAATATTCAGTACGAGTCTAAAAATAAAATCATGTATCAGTGGCAAGATATTCAAAATCTGGAAACAGCTTCAGCTTATAAGTCACTCGCTAAAATCCAGCTGACTCTCTCAAATTATAAGCAACAATCCCTGGCTGAAAAATATCTCGCCTTAATTAATGAAAGTGAAAATCATCGAATTGAATTCAAGGAACGCACTACAGACCTTTTAACCAATCGAAAATCTGATAAATGGGTCAAGGCATGTTTCGGCTTTATGAATACCCGCAAAGGTTACGTATTTATAGGAGTATCTGATGATCAAAGAATTGTCGGCATTGAACACGAATTACGTGAGCATTTCAACAATTCTCTCGATTTAATGAAACGTGGGCTGATTGATAAACTGGCGCATGAAAGCAATAAGATTTCCAATATTTATACAACATTAGAAGATATAAAAATCAATGGAAGAACAATTCTAGTGTTTAAATGTAATAAGGCTGACCGTCCTTTGTACTATAAAGGTGAACTTTACATGCGCACGAATAGCCAAACGACACGCGTCCCACCAGAGCTAATCGAAAGTTTTAGGGAAGAGTTTTATTGTTAGCTTGATTGGAAAATATGATTAAAAGGATATAGATAATGAATTAGGTAAATTAAAA
>NZ_OOGT01000233.1 GCF_900323515.1 Acinetobacter stercoris
GTAATATAATGTTTAAAAGCAGCTTTCGGGCTGCTTTTTTAGATATTTCACATAAATATGTATAAATATTATACGATTCAAGCAATATAAAGATAAAAAAAGCAGATTTTTGATTTAAAAATAAGCTATTGAAACAATTCGACAAAAGTTTTCTTGACGGGATATGCTTTAAATTGTTTAATACGCTCCATTGGCGAGATAGCTCAGTCGGTAGAGCAACGGATTGAAAATCCGTGTGTCCCCAGTTCGATCCTGGGTCTCGCCACCATATTCAAAGTTTCAATCCATGATCCCATCATGGATTTTTTTTGGGTAAAAATCACCCGATCAATTAAAAAAACGATATTTTTTATTGACTATTGAGCCGAGATACGGCTTAATACACCGCATTGGCGAGATAGCTCAGTCGGTAGAGCAACGGATTGAAAATCCGTGTGTCCCCAGTTCGATCCTGGGTCTCGCCACCATATTCAAAAAGCCCTAAACATTGTTTAGGGTTTTTTTATTGAAAATAAACATTATAAATCTCATTGTTTGTCTAACAAAAAATAACCAAGTTTTTAACTCATACCGCTATATTAGAGTTGGAAAATGATAACTATATCTCAGAAATAACGATGAAGTATTTATTTTCAGATCACAGCGAATTGTATTCACAGGCTCGTCCCAGTTATCCGGTCAGCATTGTTCAGGAAATATTAAAACTGGTGCAAGAACACCATTTTGCATGGGATTGTGGTGCTGGTTCGGGGCAGTTTACACAGGTTTTGGCACCTTATTTTGATCATGTGGTTGCAACGGATATCAGTGAGCAACAACTTCAGCATGCAACTTATCTTGAAAATGTAAGTTATCAAGTTCAGTCAGCGGAGCAAACAACCTTTGCAGACCATAGTTTTGATCTGATTAGTGTTGCACAGGCAATACACTGGTTTGATTTTAAAAAATTTTATAAAGAAGTGGAAAGAACATTAAAGCCAGATGGTATCTTGGCAGTGATTGGCTATGGTTTGATCCACGTGGAACCGCTGGAATTAAACCAACATATCCAGAAACTTTATTTTGAAACTTTGAAAGATGATTGGGACGTAGAAAGGCATTATATTGATGAAGGTTATAAAACGATTCCATTTCCATTTGAAGAAATTGAAATGCCCGTGTTAAAAATGCAATATCAATGGTCAGCGAGACAGTTGCTTGATTATTTATCGACTTGGTCTGCAATAAAGCATTATCGTAAAAAAAATATAGATAATCCTTTGATTTTTATTGAAAAATATTTAGGGTGTACTTCACAGCCTATCTCAGTCGAATTCCCGGTTTTATTCAGATGCGGTAAGGTTTCGCCAAAAAAGCAAAAAAAAGTTCTGAGAAAAGGAAGTAAGTAACAGATTTTAGGTCGTAAGAATAGATATAAGTAGTATATTGAAATATACATTATTTTTTGGATAAAGTGTTTGTGAAAACTATTTCAAAACTTTGTCATCCAGCTTTTTGTTTTTGTCACAAGTGAATCAGCTTATACTACAAGGGATTATTTTATGCATGGTCATTGTCTGAAAGTTAAAGAAACAGCTGGAAGCTAAGAAGCTTTTGTTAGTCTTCAATCAACCGTTTACCTAAGCAGACAACTTCTGCTTCTTCATAACCCATTTGTTCATAAAAAGCTTGTACATCGATATTCTCTTTACGGATGAGAAGTTGTAATTTTGGGCAGCCTAAAGCAATGAGTCGTTTTTCAAGCTGCTGGATCAAGGCAGTTGCCACTCCATTGCGTTGATGGTGAGGATGAACAGCCAAGTAATTCGCCCATCCCCGATGGCCGTCATATCCCCCCATGAGCGTTGCAATCAGTTCATTATCTTTAACTGCAACTAAAAAAAGCTGATCCTTTTGTGCTAGCTTTCTGAAAATATCAACTTCGGGATTATTCCATGGTCGTGATAGATCACATGCATCCCATAAATTGATAACATCTTCCAAGTCTGTATCTAGAAATTGACGAATAACGAACATAATTATTTTTTAATCGTTTTCAATAGATTGTTTTAGCTTAATCGAAATTTGAAAAATTAGTAAGAAAATTTTTAAACAGATTAAAATTAATATTTTTCATGAGAATAGATTGAATGCAATAGATTGTTTTTTGCCAATTTTTTAGTCAATATGATCTGGTTAAAAAATATATTGTTGCAGGAATCCTAAAATATAGAAAGCTTGAGATGAAGTTGTCCTGATCAAACAATAATTTTCTAATACAAGGAAGCATAATGATAGTGATAAAAATCATAAAATAAGGAATGTTGAATATGCAAAATAATGAGTTTGACTACATCATTGTTGGTGGAGGTTCTGCTGGATGTGTGTTGGCAGCAAGGCTTTCAGAAGACCCGGAGCTTTCCGTCTGCTTGCTAGAGGCAGGTGGAGAGGGAAATAGCTGGACGGTTAATGTACCTTGTGCCGCAGTGGTAAGTATTCCAACAAAGATTAATAACTGGGCATTTGAAACCATACCGCAGAAAGGTTTAAATGGTCGAAAGGGTTATCAACCACGTGGTAAATGTCTGGGAGGATCTTCTGCAATTAATGCAATGGTTTATATACGAGGAAATCGTCAGGATTATGATGGTTGGGCAGCCCTAGGGAATAAAGGCTGGTCCTATGATGAAGTTCTCCCTTATTTCATCAAATCAGAAAATAATGAGCGAATCAGAAATCAGTATCATGGAAATCATGGTCCACTATCTGTTATTGACCTACATAGTGATAATCCTCTGCAGCAACGATATCTTGCCGCAGCTAAAGAACAAGGTCATAAAATACTGGATGACTTTAATGGTGCGGAACAAGAAGGGCTAGGCGTGTATCAGGTTACCCATGTTAATGGTGAACGTTGCAGTGCTGCCCGAGCTTATTTATTTCCACATCTAAAAAGGAATAATTTAACGGTTATTACCCATGCTCAAACTGAGAAGATTGTAATCGAACAAGGTGTAGCAAAAGGTGTGCAAGTCAAGCATGCGGGTGAGCTTAAATATATTCGGGCTCGTAAGGAAGTCATTCTTTGCGCAGGAGCCATGCAATCTCCGCAAATATTGATGTTGTCTGGTATAGGTGATGCTGTTGAGTTGGTAGAACATGGCATTGAGGTTAAAAAGCATTTACCAGGTGTTGGTAAAAACTTTCATGATCATCCAGATTTTATCTTTGGTTATAAGGTGAGTGATATTGCAGGAACTTTTGGCGTTTCAATACCGGGATCAATTGATTTATTAAAACAAATTGGAAAATATAAAAAACAAAGACGAGGATTACTGACCACCAATTTTGCTGAATGTGGTGGATTTTTGAAAAGTTCGCCTGAACAGAGCCTTCCAAATCTACAACTACATTTTGTTGTCGCACTGGTTGATAACCATGCCCGGACAATGCATGTCGGGCATGGTATTTCCTGCCATGTTTGTCTTTTAAATCCTAAAAGTCGGGGAAGTATTAAAATTAGTGGAGCGAGTATTGATGATCCGTTACTTATCGATCCAAACTTCTATGCTGATGAACGTGATTTAGAGGAGATGGTCAAAGGTTTTAAAATCACGAGACAACTAATGCAATCAGATGCATTTAAAAGCATTATTAAAAAAGATTTATTTACAGCACATATTCAAAATGAAGATGATATCCGTGAGGTACTTAGAGATCGTTCTGACACAGTTTATCATCCTGTGGGAAGCTGCAAGATGGGAATAGATGAAATGGCTGTGGTCGATCCAGAATTGCGTGTATATGGGATCAAGAATTTACGTGTAGTCGATGCTTCAATCATGCCTAATGTTGTTAATGGTAATACGAATGCACCAGTCATCATGATCGCAGAAAAAGCGGCAGATATGATCAAAAAATCTAGTAAAAAGAACGCCAATACTGAGTCAGTATGCCAAGCTTCTTTGGCTTAGTCTAAATGTTTAGGGACTAAAAAAACGCCCACATTGGGCGTTTTTTAGAATTATAAAATCTTAAGCAGATTTTTGTTCTTGAGCAGCTGGCGCAAGCATATGACCTGTTTCTTCAAAGTTAGAATGCCAAGAAAGAGCTTCACGCAAAATATGTGGAGTTTGTCCACCTTTTGCACATGCACGATCAAAGTAATCATTTAAAGCATCGCGATACATTGGGTGTGCGCAGTTATCAATGATGGCACGAGCGCGCTCACGAGGTGCTAGACCACGTAAGTCAGCTAAACCTTGTTCAGTCACCAAAATATCAACATCATGTTCTGAATGATCTACGTGAGATGCAAATGGAACAACAGATGAAATGTCACCACCTTTGGCAATAGATTTAGTCACAAAGATAGCCAAATGAGCATTACGGGCAAAGTCACCTGAACCACCAATACCGTTCATCATTTTAGTGCCACACACGTGAGTTGAGTTTACGTTACCGTAAATATCAAACTCTAATGCTGTATTAATACCGATAATACCTAAACGACGAACAAGTTCAGGGTGGTTTGAAATTTCTTGAGGACGAAGCACAAGTTTATCTTTATATGCTTCAATATTTCCAAATACCTTTTCACCATATTTAGCTGAAAGCGTAATAGAAGAGCCCGAGGCAAATTTCATTTTACCTGCATCAATCAATTCAAAAGTACAATCTTGGAGTACTTCAGAATACATCACAAGGTCTTCAAAGTTAGATTCTTTCAAGCCTGTCAATACAGCATTGGCAATTGAACCGATACCTGCTTGTAATGGACCTAGATCTTTAGGTAAACGACCTTCTGCAACTTCTTTTTCAAAGAATGCGATCAGGTGGTTTGCAATACCTTGAGTTTCGTCATCTGGTTCAGTCACTGTAGACGGAGAGTCGTGCAGTGTATTGTTGAATACGATACCAACGATTTTGGCAGGATCAATATTGATTGCTGTTGTACCAATACGTTGATCAACATGTGTCAACGGAATTGGCTGACGTGTTGGGCGATAAGTTGGAATATAGATATCATGTAAGCCTTCAAAAGCCGGGCTTAAATTGGTATTGATTTCAATGATTACTTTTTCAGCAAAAATTGCAAAACTTGCAGAGTTACCTACAGATGTTGTTGGAATGATACCGCCATCTTCGGTAATTGCTACAGCTTCGATAACAGCAACATCTGGCTTTTTAAGTTGCAGGTTACGCATTTGTTCAACAGTCTCAGACAAATGCTGATCGATGAACATGACTTCGCCTTTATTGATGGCTTTACGTAATGTATTGTCCACTTGGAATGGGAGACGACGTGCCAATACACCAGCTTCAGTCAATTGTTTGTCTAGGTCATTTCCTAAACTGGCACCAGTGATTAAGGTGATCTTTAAAGGATCGCTGTGTGCACGTTTAACTAAAGCTAGAGGAACTGCTTTTGCCTCACCTGCACGAGTAAAACCACTCATGCCTACAGTCATACCATCTTGGATAAATGCAGCTGCTTGGTCTGCGTCCATAACTTTATCATGGAGAGAAGCTAAACGAATACGATCTAAAGACATGTGTTACGCTCAATTCTTGTTCAAAACTAGACGGATTGTACCGCCCAAAAACCAAATTGTGCATGCCTGTTATGCTAAGGTCTAATTTTTTACCTAAATGTGGGTATAATAAATGTGAATGGTTTTTAAATC
>NZ_OOGT01000238.1 GCF_900323515.1 Acinetobacter stercoris
AGATCATTAAGAGAATATGAAGAACAACTTGTGTGGATTTTTACTGGTTGATTAACGATAAATTATCATTGATTGATTGGTAGAAATTACTCGAAGTTTATTTGAGAATTTTTGTCAGTAATTGATGAGCCAGGATTTGGTAGTTTAGATTAAAGCTACAAAATGATTTTAACTGAAGAGTTTGATCATGGCTCAGATTGAACGCTGGCGGCAGGCTTAACACATGCAAGTCGAGCGGGCGAGGTTGCTTCGGTAACTGAGCTAGCGGCGGACGGGTGAGTAATACTTAGGAATCTGCCTATTAGTGGGGGACAACGTTTCGAAAGGGACGCTAATACCGCATACGCCCTACGGGGGAAAGCAGGGGATCGTAAGACCTTGCGCTAATAGATGAGCCTAAGTCGGATTAGCTAGTTGGTGGGGTAAAGGCCTACCAAGGCGACGATCTGTAGCGGGTCTGAGAGGATGATCCGCCACACTGGGACTGAGACACGGCCCAGACTCCTACGGGAGGCAGCAGTGGGGAATATTGGACAATGGGGGGAACCCTGATCCAGCCATGCCGCGTGTGTGAAGAAGGCCTTATGGTTGTAAAGCACTTTAAGCGAGGAGGAGAGTACTCTGGTTAATACCCAGAATTACTGGACGTTACTCGCAGAATAAGCACCGGCTAACTCTGTGCCAGCAGCCGCGGTAATACAGAGGGTGCGAGCGTTAATCGGATTTACTGGGCGTAAAGCGTGCGTAGGCGGCTAATTAAGTCGGATGTGAAATCCCCGAGCTCAACTTGGGAATTGCATTCGATACTGGTTAGCTAGAGTATGGGAGAGGATGGTAGAATTCCAGGTGTAGCGGTGAAATGCGTAGAGATCTGGAGGAATACCGATGGCGAAGGCAGCCATCTGGCCTAATACTGACGCTGAGGTACGAAAGCATGGGGAGCAAACAGGATTAGATACCCTGGTAGTCCATGCCGTAAACGATGTCTACTAGCCGTTGGGGCCTTTGAGGCTTTAGTGGCGCAGCTAACGCGATAAGTAGACCGCCTGGGGAGTACGGTCGCAAGACTAAAACTCAAATGAATTGACGGGGGCCCGCACAAGCGGTGGAGCATGTGGTTTAATTCGATGCAACGCGAAGAACCTTACCTGGCCTTGACATACTAAGAACTTTCTAGAGATAGATTGGTGCCTTCGGGAACTTAGATACAGGTGCTGCATGGCTGTCGTCAGCTCGTGTCGTGAGATGTTGGGTTAAGTCCCGCAACGAGCGCAACCCTTTTCCTTACTTGCCAGCATTTCGGATGGGAACTTTAAGGATACTGCCAGTGACAAACTGGAGGAAGGCGGGGACGACGTCAAGTCATCATGGCCCTTACGGCCAGGGCTACACACGTGCTACAATGGTCGGTACAAAGGGTTGCTACATAGCGATATGATGCTAATCTCAAAAAGCCGATCGTAGTCCGGATTGGAGTCTGCAACTCGACTCCATGAAGTCGGAATCGCTAGTAATCGCGGATCAGAATGCCGCGGTGAATACGTTCCCGGGCCTTGTACACACCGCCCGTCACACCATGGGAGTTTGTTGCACCAGAAGTAGCTAGCCTAACTTAATTGAGGGCGGTTACCACGGTGTGGCCGATGACTGGGGTGAAGTCGTAACAAGGTAGCCGTAGGGGAACCTGCGGCTGGATCACCTCCTTAACGAAAAGTTGATTGACTGGTAAGAATCCACAACAAGTTGTTCTTCATTGATGTATCTGAGGGTCTGTAGCTCAGTTGGTTAGAGCACACGCTTGATAAGCGTGGGGTCACAAGTTCAAGTCTTGTCAGACCCACCAAGTCTACGAGTGAAGGCGGCAGATATATCGAGATCTTAAGCTGGGGACTTAGCTTAGTTGGTAGAGCGCCTGCTTTGCACGCAGGAGGTCAGGAGTTCGACTCTCCTAGTCTCCACCACATATTGCTTCGCAACATGTTAAAAAACAAGCATTTAAGTTTTTTAGNTTATAGAAATTAATGAGGGAATGCGGTAGAATACGCGACTTGTTAACTTCTGTGATTTATCACAGTTCTACTTGCTGACGAGGCGGTAGAGAATCATTAACAGATTGACAAATTTGAGTCTGAAATAATTGTTCACTCAAGGATTTGAATTAAGCGATTAATTTGAATTTATTGAGAACTAGCAAATTTAAACTGAATCAAGCGTTTTGGTATATGAATTGATTGCTGTTATATGATCCCGACTATTTGGGGTTGTATAGTCAAGTAATTAAGTGCATGTGGTGGATGCCTTGGCAGTCAGAGGCGATGAAAGACGTAATAGCCTGCGATAAGCTTCGGGGAGGCGGCAAATATCCTGTGATCCGGAGATTTCTGAATGGGGGAACCCACCTGCTATAAGGCAGGTATCATGAAATGAATACATAGTTTCATGAGGCGAACGAGGGGAAGTGAAACATCTCAGTACCCTTAGGAAAAGAAATCAATTGAGATTCCCTCAGTAGCGGCGAGCGAACGGGGAAGAGCCCATTAAGTTATGTGTGTTTTAGCGGAATGCTCTGGGAAGTGCAACCGTAGAGGGTGATAGTCCCGTACACGAAAGGGCACACATAATGATGTCGAGTAGGGCGAGGCACGTGAAACCTTGTCTGAATATGGGGGGACCATCCTCCAAGGCTAAATACTCCTGACTGACCGATAGTGAACCAGTACCGTGAGGGAAAGGCGAAAAGAACCCCTGTGAGGGGAGTGAAATAGATCCTGAAACCGCATGCATACAAGCAGTGGGAGCTCCTTTGTGGAGTGACTGCGTACCTTTTGTATAATGGGTCAGCGACTTATATTCAGTAGCGAGGTTAACCGTATAGGGGAGCCGTAGAGAAATCGAGTCTTAATAGGGCGTATAGTTGCTGGGTATAGACCCGAAACCGGGTGATCTATCCATGAGCAGGTTGAAGGTTGGGTAACACTAACTGGAGGACCGAACCCACCGTCGTTGAAAAGCCGGGGGATGACTTGTGGATAGGGGTGAAAGGCTAATCAAACTCGGTGATAGCTGGTTCTCCCCGAAAGCTATTTAGGTAGCGCCTCGGACGAATACCATAGGGGGTAGAGCACTGTTTCGGCTAGGGGGTCATCCCGACTTACCAAACCGATGCAAACTCCGAATACCTATGAGTACTATCCGGGAGACAGACTGCGGGTGCTAACGTCCGTAGTCAAGAGGAAAACAATCCAGACCGCCAGCTAAGGCCCCAAAATCATAGTTAAGTGGGAAACGATGTGGGAAGGCATAGACAGCTAGGAGGTTGGCTTAGAAGCAGCCACCCTTTAAAGAAAGCGTAATAGCTCACTAGTCGAGTCGGCCTGCGCGGAAGATGTAACGGGGCTAAAACTATGTGCCGAAGCTGCGGATGTATACGTAAGTATACGTGGTAGGGGAGCGTTCTGTAAGCCGATGAAGGTGTGTTGAGAAGCATGCTGGAGGTATCAGAAGTGCGAATGCTGACGTGAGTAACGACAAAACGGGTGAAAAACCCGTTCGCTGAAAGACCAAGGGTTCCAGTCCAACGTTAATCGGGGCTGGGTGAGTCGACCCCTAAGGCGAGGCCGAGAGGCGTAGTCGATGGGAAATTGGTTAATATTCCAATACTTCTGTTTAATGCGATGAGAGGACGGAGAAGGTTAAGTCAGCCTGGCGTTGGTTGTCCAGGTGGAAGGAAGTAGGCATGCATCTTAGGCAAATCCGGGGTGCTCTATGCTGAGATCTGATAGCAAGCTAGTTTACTAGCGAAGTGGCTGATACCAAGCTTCCAGGAAAAGTCTCTAAGCTTCAGTTAGACAGGAATCGTACCCGAAACCGACACAGGTGGTCAGGTCGAGTAGACCAAAGCGCTTGAGAGAACTCTGCTGAAGGAACTAGGCAAAATGGTACCGTAACTTCGGGAGAAGGTACGCTGCTGATGGTGATAGGACTTGCTCCTTGAGCTGTTGGCAGCCACAGAAACCAGGCCGCTGCAACTGTTTATTAAAAACATAGCACTCTGCAAACACGAAAGTGGACGTATAGGGTGTGATGCCTGCCCGGTGCTGGAAGGTTAATTGATGTGGTTAGCGCAAGCGAAGCTATTGATCGAAGCCCCAGTAAACGGCGGCCGTAACTATAACGGTCCTAAGGTAGCGAAATTCCTTGTCGGGTAAGTTCCGACCTGCACGAATGGCATAATGATGGCGGCGCTGTCTCCAGCAGAGGCTCAGTGAAATCGAAATCGCTGTGAAGATGCAGTGTACCCGCGGCTAGACGGAAAGACCCCGTGAACCTTTACTGCAGCTTGACACTGAACTTTGACCTTACTTGTGTAGGATAGGTGGGAGGCTTTGAAGTGGTGACGCCAGTTGCCATGGAGCCATCCTTGAAATACCACCCTGGTAATGTTGAGGTTCTAACTCTGTCCCGTTATCCGGGACGAGGACCGTGTCTGGTGGGTAGTTTGACTGGGGCGGTCTCCTCCTAAAGAGTAACGGAGGAGTACGAAGGTGCGCTCAGCGTGGTCGGAAATCACGCGTAGAGTATAAAGGCAAAAGCGCGCTTAACTGCGAGACCCACAAGTCGAGCAGGTACGAAAGTAGGTCTTAGTGATCCGGTGGTTCTGTATGGAAGGGCCATCGCTCAACGGATAAAAGGTACTCTGGGGATAACAGGCTGATACCGCCCAAGAGTTCATATCGACGGCGGTGTTTGGCACCTCGATGTCGGCTCATCTCATCCTGGGGCTGAAGCAGGTCCCAAGGGTATGGCTGTTCGCCATTTAAAGAGGTACGCGAGCTGGGTTTAGAACGTCGTGAGACAGTTCGGTCCCTATCTACCGTGGGCGCTGGAAATTTGAGAGGATCTGCTCCTAGTACGAGAGGACCAGAGTGGACGAACCTCTGGTGTACCGGTTGTGACGCCAGTCGCATCGCCGGGTAGCTATGTTCGGAAGGGATAACCGCTGAAAGCATCTAAGCGGGAAGCCTACCTCAAGATAAGATTTCCCTAGGACTTTATGTCCTCTAAAGATCCGTTCAAGACCAGGACGTTGATAGGTTGGATGTGGAAGTACGGCGACGTATGAAGCTGACCAATACTAATTGATCGTGAGGCTTGACTATACAACACCCAAGTGGTTGTTTAAAGTCGGCAATTGATTGAATACCAGACAATGTAACTTGATTTAGTTTATGCGAGAACGTAAACTTCAGATTCAAAGCAGTCAACTGTTAATAACTCATTTGGCGAAAGCACAGGCATTTAAAATAAGACCTGAGTGATTAACCATCCCAGTTGTGCTGGCGACCATAGCAAGAGTGAACCACCTGATCCCATCCCGAACTCAGAAGTGAAACCTCTTCGCGCTGATGGTAGTGTGGGGTTACCCATGTGAGAGTAAGTCATCGCCAGCTCATTATTCAAGGCACCCTGATTCAATAGAATCAGGGTGC
>NZ_OOGT01000269.1 GCF_900323515.1 Acinetobacter stercoris
ATTCCATACTGAATTGATAATTCCATACTGAATTGATAATGGCATTCAAAAAAATATATTGAGTTATAATTTCACGAAATTTAGACTTATAGAACTCATTATTTTTCTAAACCTGATTTCGCAAAATTCGAATGGTAATAAAAATATGCTTGACCTTGTTTCTCTAAAATTGTTTGTGGAATGTATCAATACTGGTAGCCTGACACGTGTTTCAAAAGAACAGCATATTGCTTTGGCAGCATTAAGCCGCCGTATAAATCTATTAGAAGATCATTACGGTGTTCAGCTTCTAGAACGTACAGGTCGCGGTGTATCCGCAACTGACGCGGGTCATACGCTATACAAAAAAGCCCATGATATTTTTGAACAAGTACATTTGGCTCAGGCTGATGTCTCGGATTATTCACATGGGAAAAAAGGCTCAGTTTCAATTATTGCCAGCACTTCTGCAATTACTTATGAGTTGCCAAAACAGTTAAACAGTTTCAATCAAGATCACCCTGACATCAGAGTTGAGATTGCTGAAGCTTTTACAACAGAAGTCATCAACTCAATCAGGAGTCATCATCATGAACTTGGAATAATTGTTAATACAAACTACATAGAAGACTTGGTAACTTTGCCATATTACAAAGACGAGCTAGTAATCATTACGAGTAAGGATATTCATTTCAATTCACCTTCAATAAATTTTGGACAAATCACTTGTTTCGACTTTGTGTTGATGGATGGTTCGACAGCAATTAGTAAATTATTGTCATCATCTGCAGCAAAAGTTGGACAAATTATCCGTGTCCGAGTCCGTGTCGGAAGTTTTGAAACTGTATGTAGAATGGTCGAAGCAGGTTTTGGAATAGGTGTAATTCCAAAGAAAATAGCAATGCAATTTACACAAACGATGGAGTTAAACTTTTATTCAATTGATGAAGAATGGTCTACACGAGAGATTCTTATTTGTTACAATAAAAGCCGTCCATTAAGTCTTGCTGCCCAAAAACTTCTAAGACATTTACAATACAGTCCCTCTTAATAGATAAATATGGCTTATCCGTGATGATTTATCATGGTTTTAACCCGGCTAAACTCTTCTAATGCGATAAAGCCTTTTTCTCTACCATGTCCGCTTTTTCTGACTCCACCAAATGGAAGTTCGATACCACCACCTGCCCCAAAACAATTGATATAGACCTGACCTGCTTCTAATCGCTTGGCTACTCGTTGTTGTCTAGCTCCATTTTCAGACCACACTGACGCTACTAGTCCATAATCGGTTCCGTTTGCAAGCTCAATAGCATCCGCTTCATCTTTAAAAGTCATAAGTGCCAGCACTGGTCCAAAAACCTCATCATTTGCAAGCTTATGATCTCTAGGTACAGGCCCAAAGATAACTGGAGCCACGTAAAAACCTGACTGAGGTGCATCAGGGCTTATTTTTCCTTCTGCAATTTTAGGCAGCTTTGAATCTATACATTCCCGGATAAATTTATTTACTCTGTGATACTGGGCTTCAGTAATAATTGGTCCACAATCTGGCAAACTTTCTGGTGATCCTGCCACTAATTGATTGAATTTTTCAGCTAATAACGTTTTTAACTTTTCATAAATACTTTCATGAACTAAAACACGTGTCCCTGCGGAACAAGTCTGACCCGCATTTTGTACCAGACCATTCACCAAACTCGGTAAGGCTTTATCCAAATCAGCATCTTCAAATACGATTTGTGGAGATTTTCCTCCAAGCTCCAATACACAGCGTGCATAATGTTCTGCTGCAGCTTTCTGAACTAAAACTCCAGCCTGTGGTGAGCCAGTAAACGTAATTAACTCAACATCCTGATGGGCTGTTAAAGCAGCACCAGCTTCTATACCATAACCAGTTACGATATTCACTGCTCCCTTAGGCAGACCAGCTTCGGTCGCAAGTTCAATGAATCGCAATGAAGTCAGACATGCTTCTTCTGCAGGTTTAATAACGGATGCATTTCCCATTGCCAATGCAGGAGCTAAAGTTCGACCTAACATTTGTGCAGGATAATTCCAGGGAATAATGTGACCAACGACACCTACTCGTTCACGAAGCATCACGACTGAATAATCATTTAAATACGGGATACTCATCCCATGGACTTTGTCTGCAGCGCCAGCATAATATTCAAAATAACGTGCAAGAGCATCAATATCTTTTTTAGCTAATTCAATCGGTTTACCTGTATCCTGTGCTTCAATGGTAGCCAATTCATCTTTATGTTTTAAAACAATATTCGATATATTCATTAGAATACGGCTACGTTCTATAGGATTTTTATTCCCCCATTCACTATACAATGCTGATTTTGCACTCTTGACTGCATCATCAATATCATTTGCATCACCTCGCGCAATTTGATCAATGACCTGGCCTGTGCTTGGATTTTTTACATCAATATATTGTTGCAAATGGGGCTCTGCAACCTTTCCATCAATAAAATGCTTCTTCATTTACAATATCCTTGTATTTCATATTGTTATATGATCACTTTCCACCTGTCTAAAATCCTAACTCAAGTAAAATTTAAATTAATGCCTTTTTTTAGAAAATACTGTTCTATTTTTAAAACTTCTACGTAAAACTAAAAAACATAGCCAATTAATAAGAAAAAACCTTATTAAAACAATATGAATTTTATTTAATAATCAGAAAAAAGAGAGGCATAGTTTTTCTTTATAAAAACAATCAAAAAATATTATTTGATCTCATTTTCTCAACATGTCGTTATATTTATTCAATTTGATTCAGAAATATAAAATACTGATTAGTGGAACTCACATTATGGAAGATTATTCAATTAAATTATATGCAATGACCTGTGGTTGGGTCACAATGCCTTATGGATTTTTCTTTGCAGGAAAATCAGGTGGTTATTTAGCTGTGCCAATCCAATCTTATTATATCGAACATCCTAAAGGGACTGTCCTGTTTGATACTGGCTTAGAAACAAATTTACAATCGGAAGATCCTGAAGATGTAAAACAGGCATTAGGTGCTTATGCGAGTTTAATCTCAGTCCAATATCATGCACATGAAGATATAAAATCCCGACTTGAAGCATTTGGAGTAGATCCTGCAAAAATTAACTATGTCATTAATTCCCACTTACATTTTGATCACTGCGGCGGTAATGTAAGTATCCCGAATGCCCGTATTATCGTTCAAAAACGAGAATGGCAAGCTGCAAAAAATGAAGAAAACATTGAAAAACAAATATATTATCCAAAACTTTACGATTTAGGACATGATCGCTTAGAAATTGAAGGTGAGCATGATTTATTTGGCGATGGCGGTGTTGTTTTATTCCCAAGCTATGGTCATACCCCAGGTCACCAATCTTTAAAAATAAAATTAGAAGGTAAAGAAGTTGTGCTTACTGGTGATGCTTGTTATTTAAAAAAAGCATTGGAAACAATGACTCTACCAGATGCATTAGTTGTTAATGATGCTGAAAATATGAAAAAAAGTTTTGAATTATTTAAAAAATTACAATCGAGAGGAGCCAAAATTATATTTGGTCATGACCCAGAACAATCATTGACGCTAACAGATGGCCCAATAAAGCAAGTTACTTTACGTGAGTTGATATAATAAGAGTCCATCAAAACGGATATTAAATTCGTTTTGATGGAAAATAACAAGCACAGCGACTGTTAATATAAGACATAATAAAATAAAAATTATTTTAACTTTTTTCAGCAATAACGATCAGCATATTTAAATATGCTACGACTTACTGTTTATAAATGTAAATACATTTATAATGTAATATAACAATCCTGATTGGCTTTGTTGCATAAAAGGAATTCATCCCCATACAGTTTAGATGAATACAGAATCAAAAAGCCGCTACAAAACAACCAACTGGGCTGAGTACAATCAGGCTTTACGCCAACGGGGTGCTTTCACTATTTGGTTTGATCCCCAAATGCAATGGTATGCAATGCCTACAGGCAAAAAAGGATGTCAACCGACCTACTCTGATACTGCCATTCAGTTTGCCCTGACAATACGCAACCTGTTCCAACTGGCTTTACGTCAAACACAGGGTTTTATTCAAAGCC
>NZ_OOGT01000240.1 GCF_900323515.1 Acinetobacter stercoris
GGTAATTAACTTTGAAAGTTTATATACCTTCTATCTATACGAAATTAATTAAAGTCTTCACATTCGGGTTTTACATCTTATGTTTAAAAAAGCATCATGGACATTATGCGTATTAGCAGCTTGTATTAGTTTTACTGGATGCTCCAAAGAAGGAACTCAGGGCGAAAATACTGTTGAAAATCAACAAGAGCAATTACCCCAAACGATTCGAATCGGTTTTCAAAAGTCATCTACTTTATTTACCTTACTCAAACAATCTGGAGAGTTGGAACAGTTATTTCAGCAAAAGGGTGTAACAGTTTCATGGCATGAGTTTTCAAGTGGCCTGCCACTACTTGAGGCTTTAAATACCGGAAATATTGATGTTTCGGCGGATGTTGCAGATACCGTTCCTGTATTTATTCAGGCGACAGATGCAAAAATTACCTATTATGCAAAAGAAACGCCATCACCCAAAGCTCAGGCGATATTGATTCCAAAACATTCCAGTATACAAAAAATATCTGAATTAAAAGGCAAAAAAATTGCGGTTACTAAAGCCGCAGGTAGTCATTATCTACTGATCGCTGCACTAAATCAGGCGGGTCTGACTTTAAAAGATGTTTATCCTGCATGGCTAAGTCCCGCAGATGGACGTGCTGCATTTGAACAAGGCAGCGTTGATGCTTGGGTAACATGGGAACCCTATGTATCTAGTGGGCAAATTCAACAAGATGCAAAAATATTGATTACTGGTGAAAATCTAGCAAACTATAATCGTTATTATCTTTCTTCAAATCAGTTTTCAAAGCAGTATCCTCAAGTTATGAGTATTATTTTTCATGCTGTGGAAGAAAAAGGGAAATGGGTGAAATCTAATCCAGATGCTGCTGCAAAAGTTTTAGCACCTTTATGGGGGAAATTACCTTTAGACGTTGTTAAACAGGCAAATGATAGACGTAGTTATAATGTGCAATATGTAAATTATAATGATATGGATGAGCAACAGAAAATAGCAGATGCATTTTACAAGGAAGGCTTGATTCCAAAGAAAATTAATGCTCGGAATGTTGTTATATTTAAAGGTAAATAATCATGTTTAAATATAAAACTGAGATATTATAATATCTCAGTTTTTCAAATATTGAGTTAATGTATATTACACAACTTTAAAACCATGAGTATTGTCTGATTTTAACTGGTTAACTAAACCATATTCCCATTCCAGATAATCATTCATGGCTTTTTCAGAGTTATCTGTTCCTTCATATGGACGTTTGTAACGATCAATCTGCTCAGATAAAAACTCAGCATTTTCTGTTTCAACAGTATAACCTTTAGCTTTCCATGCATTATTTCCACCATCAAGTACATAGACAGGTTGCTTGGTAAATTGTTGAATTTGCGGAACAGCATATTGTGCCAATAGACTTGAGCCACAAGTAACCACTATTTTCTGTTCAGTTGATAGAATGTTATTTTCAAACAAGCTGGAAATATCTTTACGCAATAACCATTTGGATGAGGGAATATGTCCTTTTTTATAATTTGCACTGCTTGTAAAATCCAGTACTAATATATTTTCAGTCGCTAACCAATTGTATAGTGTGTCAGCTGAGACTTTAAACTCAATGGTATTTTTTGGGACAGCAGGTGTCCATGGGCCTGATTCTGTAAATAGTCTGCTAAAATCATCTTCCAGAACATATGTTTCCCAATTCATTTGAGCAAGCCATGAACCAGTCATCAATGCTCTTACCAATTGATCATCAATTAAGATGATTCTTGCACCCCGTACACTGGCGTAGTGGTCTGTTTCCTGAACCAGTTGACCACCAGCTATCCAACGACTTTGTGGGAGATGAGCCTGAATATATTCTTGCTCTGAACGTACATCAAAAATGTATGTGGTGTGCTGTGGATCATTTTGGAGATGTTGTAACTGCTGCTCATTAATGAGTTGTACACCAGCTTTACCCGCCAACTCTCTAGCATGCTTTAAAATGTTACTTTTATCTGATTTTTCCTTATAGTCTGAATATTGTAAACTTCTTTGAGTTTCCAGGTTTTGTCCAGCCAATGTCCAGCCGATTGTTCCATTTCTAAGTGCATAGATCTTATGTGGAGTTTTTACATTAATCAGTGATTGGGTACCAATCAAACTGCGGGTACGTCCAGCACAATTGACAATAATTTTTGTATCGGCATCTCGAACAATATCCTGCACGCGTAAAGCCAGCTCTGCACCTGGGACACTGATACCATGCGGGATACTCATGGTTTTATATTCATCGAAACGTCGTGCATCGACTATGATTATATTTTCATTCTGATCAATCAGTTGTTTGACTTCCTGAGCAGAGAGGGAGGGAGTGTTTTTATGATGTTCGACCCATTCCCCAAAAGCTTTACTTGCAGAATTGACATCGATAAAAAGCTCACCGCCAGCATCTTTCCAGCCTTGTAATCCACCCTTAAGCAGGCTTACATTTGTATAGCCTAATTCTATTAATTTTTCATAGGCTTTTTCCGCTAATCCTTCAGCATTATCATATAGAACTATATCTGTATCTAAACGAGGTATGCGGTTCAGAATTTCAATTTCAAGTTTGGAAAATGCAATATTCGCTGCAAATAAAGGATGACCATTTGCAAATAGATCTTCTTCACGGACATCAATAATTGCGATTTCTTGTCCAGAGATCAGTTTATTTTTAATGCTTTGATAGTCTTGATTTGCGATACTCATTTTTTGAACTCCTTGTTTGAATATCCTGAAATAAACTGCTTTTTATTTCCTTGTTGATCAAAAGTAAAACGTTTTACTTTACCAATATCAGCTCCATAAATATGAATGCTAATCGAAACCTGATCATTAAATGCATTACTAACTTTATGTACATCTCCATCGGTAGGGGTGAAATAATCAATATCCCCCTGATTTAACTTATCGGCATGTTCAGTTTGCTGAAATAATCCATTTTCAAACTGATAACGTTGCGAAATTTCTGAACCTTGCAGGACACCTACAACACCCCAAACTTCATGATTATGGATGGGTGTAGATTGAGCAGGTCCCCAGACGAAGCTCACGATTGAAAACTGGTTATCTGGGTCTTTGTATAGCAAATATTGTTGATAATACTGAGGATCTGGCTGACGAAACTCATGGTCTAACCAATCTGGATTACTCAGAAGTTTTCTAAATTCAGGTAAAAAGTAATGAATCAGCTTTTCATCTTTCAAATTGAGTTGGAGACCATTTTCAATTTGCTGAATGAGTGAATTTAAAGCTAGTGGTGTGTTACTCATTTGTTGTCTTTACTCACTTTAAATGATGTGTCAAATGATGACGTCACATCAAAATGTTTAGGGATGAGTTTATTTTTGGTATAAAAGTCTGCTGTTTCCTGAGAGGTTTTAATAACTTGAGGGTCAATTGATTCCCACGATGCATTTCTACGTTTAAATGCTAATGTTCCAACATCTTCAGGTAGTCCAGTAATTTTTGCATATTGTTGACCAAACTCTTGACTATGTGCCGTTGCCCATAATTGTGACTCTTTTAAACGATATACAAAATTCTGAATTGACTGCCGTTTTTTGACATCCTGTAAAGATTTATCTGTAGCTGCCAAAAATGTATAGCCAGAATAGAGCCCACGACCATTGGCAATAATCCGGAAATGGTCTTTAAGTTCTGCATAAGCCGTATATGGATCCCAAACTGCCCATACATCGACTGAACCATTTGCTACAGCAAGTTTGCCATCGGCTGGAGGTAAAAACTTGAAATTGACATCATTTGGTTGCAGACCTGCTTTTTCCAATGCCCTTAAGGTAATCAAATGCCCGATTGAACCTTTATTGGCAGTAACAGACTTACCTTTTAGATCTTTAATGTTTTTAATTGGACTATTTTCTGGAACGAGCAAGGCTACAGGATAAGGGTCTGCCTTATATACGGCGATAGCCTTGGCAGTTCCACCATTAGAGTTGGCAAAAATAAAAGGTGCGTCTCCCAGATACCCCAAATCAATACCTTCAACCTTCAGTGCTTCAGCGACAGGAGCGGCAGCAGGGAATTCATACCAGTTTATTTTATATTGGATATCCTTTAGGGCACCTGATGCCTCCAGCTGGGCACGCATATTGCCTTTCTGGTCTCCGATATTCAGAACGATTTGCTTTGAAGAGTCCTTTGGGGACTGGGAGTTATTAGCATCGTGACCAGATTTATTATTTCCACAAGCAGTGAACCCCACCATTGCACTGACTATAAGACTAAATACCGCAATTTTATTTAATTTCACGTAGGGTTCCTTTATGATGTTTTTTGAATTTGTTGATCAATGTGATTGGTCTTTTCACGAATAGTTGGCAGCAACTCTTTTCCATACTCAATAGCATCCTGTAATGGGTCAAAACCACGGATAAGGACACTATGAATACCTAAACGATAGTACGCTGCAATAGATTCAGCGACCTGCTCAGGTGTGCCAACCAGTGCGGTTGAGTTATAACTGCCTTGAACAAGAGAGGTGATTCCTGTCCATAAATTTTGATCCAGTACATCCCCCTGTTTTGCTGCTTCTAGCAAACGGTCACCACCAACGCTTTGTGGTTTTTTTCGCGTCTCTTGTAAACCGGCTTGTTGTAACTGTTGTTTGCTAAGTTGATAAATATGCTGTGCTTTTTCCCATGCCAGTTTTTCAGTTTCAGCAATAATCGGGCGAAAAGAGATATTGTATTCAAGTGTACGATGTTCAGCATGGACAAGCGGGTTAAGTTTATTCAGGTGTTCCTTGGCACCTGCAAGTGGCTCGCCCCAAAGTGCAAAAACATCCGCATGTTTTGCTGCCACACGTAATGCCTCATCAGATGAGCCACCAAAGTAGATTGGTAAATGCTGCTGTTTGGGTTTAAGTTCTGAAAATGCATTTTCAACCTGATAATACTGTCCTTGATAGTTAAATGGTGTCTGGCTGTACCATTCCTGTTTCACAATATCTAGAAATTCATTTGTGCGTTCATAACGTTGCTGTTTATTTAAAAAGTCTCCGTCTTTTTTTTGATCAACATCACTGCCACCAGAAATAATGTGCACAGCTAGACGACCGTCTGTTAAATGATCCAGACTTGCAAGTTTACGAGCTGCAAGGGTAGGAGCAACAAAACCAGGGCGGTGCGCTAACAAAAAGTTGATTTTTGATGTATGTGCAGCTGCGTGTGCTGTCACTAAAAAACCATCTGCCTGATCAGACCAATAACCTACCAAAATCCGGTCAAAACCTGAGTTTTCATGAGCCTGTGCAATATTTTTAATAAATTCCTTATCAAAAGTTGAGGATGCTGAGATGATTTCTGATGCTTCTCGATGCCAAATCATCCCTAATATTTGAATAGCCATTGTTAACCCCTGTGTTATTGTTAAAAACAGCATAAAAGTATCGATAAG
>NZ_OOGT01000267.1 GCF_900323515.1 Acinetobacter stercoris
AATATAAATGCCACATTCAGTAAAGATATTCAACAGGCATTAATGCTAATGTTCTTTACCTCAATTGGATTGAGTGCGAGTTTCCTCAAGCTAAGAGAGGGGGGGAAAGCTTTATTTGTTTTCCTGTTCTGTGTGGCAATATTTGTATTGGTACAAAATGCTGTTGGTATAAGCCTGGCAACATTACTTGGGCTTGATCCATTGATTGGTCTTATTGTCGGTTCAATTACATTAACTGGTGGTCATGGGACTGCTGGTGCGTGGGGGACTGTCCTTGAAAACCAGCATGGTATACAAGGAGCCGTTGTTTTAGGGATGGCAAGTGCGACTTTTGGTCTTATTATTGGAGGATTGATAGGTGGTCCAGTTGCAAAGTTTTTGATTAAAAGACATAAACTTGCTTCAGTTATACCTCAAGACAGCAAAAATGATGAAGTACCTCCAAATGATCCTGCTCCTTTTGAATATCCGAAGAAAACCAGATTGATCACGGCTAGTAATGCTGTGACGACATTGGGAATGTTCGCGACTTGTATTTTCGTTGCAAACTGGATGACGGAAGTGAGCCAAGGCAAATGGTATGAACTCCCAACATTTGTCTGGACTCTGGCTAGTGGTGTTATTCTTAGAAATATTATTGAGAATGTTTTTAAAATTAAAGTGTTTGATCGAGCAATTGATGTATTTGGTAATGCTTCACTATCACTATATCTGGCGATGGCATTATTATCATTGCAATTGTGGTTATTGGCAGATCTGGCAGGTTCGTTAGTCATTATTTTATTGGTTCAAACTTTAGTCCTTGCCCTATATACTGCTTTCGTAACTTTTAAAATGATGGGAAGTGATTATGATGCAGCAGTTCTAGCAGCTGGTCATTGTGGATTTGGCATGGGAGCAACGCCGACAGCAATTGCAAATATTCAGGCAATTACAAATACCTATGGTCCATCGCATAAAGCATTTTTGATCATTCCACTCTGTGGTGCATTCTTTATTGATATTATCAACGCAGTTGTTATTCAAACTATTATCAAGTTTTTCTAATGTAATGTTGATCATTAAATAGCTCTTTAGGGAGCTATTTTTGTATGATATGAAAAATAAAAATAGATAAAATGCGATAAATGTATTTTGATTCATTTGGCTTTAATGTCACAAGTTTGTTTTATTCACTAAGTTTAATATTGGGTTAAATGACTTATGTAGAAGCTAAAGTCATATTCGAGGGAGCGTGGAGAGGTAATGAACGGATTGTGTAAAATTCTGGTGTGTTGTGCTTTTCAGAAAAATATGGTGCAAAGTATCTAGCTAAATTTTTAGGAAGAGTAGCTAAAATGGTTATGGAGATGCTTAATTAAAATGAAGATTGATAATTCGCAAAGAGAAGCCAGTAAAACCTTAACTGAGCTGAGACAAAGTATTGATAATCTGGATGCAGCCTTGATTTTTATTCTCGCTGAACGATTTACTCGTACAGATAAAGTAGGGCATCTGAAAGCAAAATTGCATTTGTCAGCAGTTGATCATGACCGAGAGCTTGAACAATTTAATAGAATAAAACAATTGGCAGAAGATGCTGATTTAGATCCGATATTTGTTGAAAAAGTCTTTAAATTAATTATTTCTGAAGTGATTCAAAATCATGAAAACATTGCAAAAGATATGAATGTGTAAGAATGATTATTAAAACAGTTATAAAAAAACAGCCTCATTTCTGAGGCTATGCGCTTTTTTTATTATTCTAATTTTTTATTTTAAAGTTTAAGTCGTTTCAAGTTCTTTACGAACCTGTTTAGCCATCTTAACCAGTTCAGTCAAAGCAGCTTTTGTTTCTACCCAGTTACGTGTTTTTAGACCACAGTCTGGGTTAATCCATAAACGTTCAGCTGGAATGCTTTTTAGTGCACCATCAATTACTATGCGCATATCTTCAGCATCTGGAGTACGGGGACTATGAATATCATAGACACCAGGCCCAATTGCATTTGGATAACTTTGTTGATGGAAAACCTCTAAAAGTTGCAATCCAGAGCGCGAGGTTTCAATCGTAATAACATCCGCATCCATTGCAATAATTTCAGGTAAACAGTCTTTAAAATCCGAATAACACATATGAGTGTGGATCTGTGTTTCGATATTTGCACTACTAGAGCAATGTTTAAATGATTTTACTGCCCAGTCCCAGTATTTAGCACGGTCTGTTCTTCTTAGTGGCAGACCTTCACGGAATGCAGCTTCATCAATCTGGATAATCTCAATGCCTGCATCCTGCAAATCCGATACTTCCTGACGGATTGCTTCTGCAAGCTGTAAACAAACCTCACGACGAGTACGGTGTGCTGGCGGAAATGACCAATTTAAAATTGTGACTGGACCAGTCAGCATACCTTTCACAATTTTGTCAGTTAGAGTATTGGCATATTGAATCCATTTTACCGTCATGGCTTTAGGGCGAGTAATATCGCCTACAATAATTGGTGGGCGTACACAGCGACTGCCATATGATTGAACCCAACCAAATTTTGATAGCCAGAAACCATCTAAAAGACCAGCAAAGTATTCAACCATGTCAGTGCGTTCTGCTTCACCATGAACAAGTACATCTAGACCTAAGTTTTCTTGTTCTTTGATTGTGTAAGCTATTTCTTGTTTCATTGCAGTTTCATAATCTGCATCAGAAAGGTTTCCTTTATTCCATGCTGCACGTGCAGCACGGATTTCAGCAGTTTGAGGGAATGAACCAATAGTTGTTGTTGGAATCAGTGGGAGATTTAATTTTGCATGCTGTGCCTTGAAGCGGCTTGCAAAGTTTTCCAGGCGAGATTGACCAACCAGATCAAAAGCTTTATCGGCGGCTCGAGTAATTTTTTCATTTATATAGATATAACCAGATGCCAGAGCCACCAGTTCGTCTAGCTTCTGACGTGCAAATGCAAGCTTGCCGTCTATTTCATCTGGAATGGTTTCAGATTTCAGATCAACTGGTACATGGAGCAGAGAACAGCCCGTAGATAGCCATAAACGTTCACCCAAAGATTTTTGTGCAGTTTTTACAATTTCATCAAGTTTAACCAAATCACTGGCCCAAACACTGCGTCCATTAATCACCCCTAAAGACAGAATTTTGTGTGTAGGGAGCTGATCAATAACTTTCTTCCAAAAAAAATCACCTGATTTTTCACGTGTGATATCAATATGTAAGCCTGCTACGGGTAGATTGACTGCCAGATTTAAGTTAGCAGCTAAAGTTTCAAAATAAGTCGTTACGATCAGTTTTAAACTATCGCGGCGTTGTAACAGGTTATAAACACGTTCAAATGCGGATTGCCATTCTGGAGCTAGATCAAGGACTAAAATAGGTTCATCAATCTGAACGTATTCAATGCCATAAGCTGCCAAATCATCAAAGAGTTTAGAATATACGGGAATCAGGGCATCTATAAACTTTATAGTCGCTATATTTGTATTTGCGTCTGTGTAATGGGTAGAACATTCACAAGTGTGTTTTTTTAAATTTGGTGCATCTGTAGTTTTTTTATCATCAACTACACGTGAAAGATAAAGAAAAGTAAGTAAACCTGGTACAACGACTTTAAGAGGTTTATTGTATTTTTTTGCACGTTCAATTTGTCTAAATAGATCAGAAAAATCTGCATTAAATATTTGAGCTGGATCTAGTTCTGGTACAAGGTAATGATAATTTGTATCAAACCACTTTGTCATTTCCAATGCCGCTACATCAGTGCAGTCTGGTGCACGACCACGAGCAAGATAAAATTGTTGATCAATTTGATTCAATTTAGATGCTTCATTAAAACGCTTAGGGATTGCGCCTAAACGTACAGTATGTGCCAAAATACTATCATAAAATACAAAGTCACCTACAGTCAGGAAAGAGAGACCAGCATTTACCTGAGATTGCCAGTTTGCAGCTTCTACCGCATACGCTTTTTCAAGAAACTCGTCTTGGCTGTTTTCACCTCTCCAGTAAGCTTCTTCAGCAAATTTAAGTTCGCGTTTTACTCCGATTCTCGGGTAGCCCAGAATATGGGTTTGTATAGTCATGAGTGAAGTCACCAAATTTATGATTAATAAAATTCATTTTCAAATATAATAATTAAATATTTTTCATGTTGAGACAAACTAATTAATTTCATGCTATAGTGAATTATAT
>NZ_OOGT01000172.1 GCF_900323515.1 Acinetobacter stercoris
CAGAATATGAGAATAAATTGTAACTAAAGTTGAACAAAACTTCTTGAGAAATTTAGGATTATGTATTTAATTCGATTACAATATTGAAATTACTTTTGCATCAACGAATTAAATATTCTTAGAGGAAATAAAAAGTGCGCCGCTCCTTTACCTGGCTACCTTGGGTGCTACTTATCATTGTCATCATCAGTTTTATAACATGGCAAAAATTACAACAGCCTAAAGCACCGATTGCTGCTGATGGTGTGAAGATGCCTGCTGAAAAAGTCGAACCACTGGTAAATACATCTCGTACTGGTGGGGTGGTGTCTTATAGTGCTGCTGTGAAAGTTGCAGCCCCCGCTGTGGTTAATATTTTTACAACTCAAAAAGTAAACAGCAGAGCAACCAATCCTTTATTAAATGACCCTGTATTTCGCGAGTTTTTTGGTGATCAGTTACCAAGACAACAGCAAAATGAATATAGTCTGGGTTCAGGGGTGATTGTACGTCCTGATGGCTATATTTTGACAAATAATCATGTTATTGCTCAAGCGGATCAAATTGTTGTTGGTTTGCAGGATGGTCGCCGTGCTGTTGCCAAAGTTATCGGGACAGACCCTGATACTGATTTGGCTGTGATCAAGATTGAACTGGATAAGCTGCCTGTGTTGCCATTTAAGTTAAGTGGTAATGAGGTAGGTGATGTGGTATTGGCGATTGGTAATCCTTTTGGTGTAGGTCAAACTGTGACACAAGGGATTATTTCTGCACTTGGTCGTTCTGATTTAGGTATCAATACTTACGAGGACTTTATTCAAACTGATGCTGCGATTAATCCAGGTAATTCTGGTGGAGCATTGATTGATGTTGCGGGTAACCTGATTGGTGTAAATACTGCAATCTTTTCCCAATCAGGGGGGTCACTTGGTATAGGTTTTGCGATTCCAGCAAAGGTATGTCAACAAGTGATGAATGCTATCTTAAAAGATGGAAAAGTCATACGCGGTCAACTGGGAATACAACTGAGTGCTACGCCGCAAAATGAAGATGTTTTGGCACCACGTCAACAAGGAGTAACTGTTGCGGCAGTTCTCAAAGGTGGTCCAGCAGATATAGGTGGTATTAAAGTTGGTGACAAGATCGTTAAAGTGAATCAGGAAACGGTTGATTCGATTTCCCACTTAATGAATTATGTTGCATTACAAGCGCCTGGCTCTATAGTAAATGTTGAAGTTGAACGCGGTAATCAGAAACTTAACTTGGATGTGAAAGTCACTGAACGTAAAGTTCAGGCGAATACCTCCCAGTATATCCCATTACCTCAGCGCTAAGGTCGATGTTAAATATTCATATAGAGCTGAATAAAAAATCCCTCACTTCTTTTAAAGAAGTGGGGGATTTAAACATAAGGCTTAGTTAAACTGTTATTGAATCAAATAGCGTTTTTAGCATTATTATAAATAGATTGAGCATTAGCTTAAATTGGGTATACAACTCATTTTTTATTTCGATGTGTGAAAGATATTGCTGACTATTTTTTGTAATTACAATATTGTGAATTCTATACGTTACAAATATCTCAATAACGCCAATCATCACAGGGATTTTTCAATATAATATAAATGTTCCATAATTCTTCTCGTGAGAGTTTTTGATCATGGTTTTTGTCTAACTCATTAAATAGCTTAAGATTGCCTGATTGGTTTTTAAATTCTTTCATATGTGGCCATGCATAAGGTGCAAAATCAGTGACATATTTAAACTCATGGGAATGAATAAACTGATCTTTGTCTAAATCATATTTTAAATAGAATGTTTGCCAATCTATACTGGCAGGTTCACAACTGAAGCTAATGGTTGGTAGACTACACAAAACGAATAAAAAGGTTTTGAGCATGGGCATTTTACTCATTATGTTTTGATTTATGCATAAATAATCCATCAGAAATATTCAGGTTTAGTGAACAAAATTGACATACTACATCATTTTATATATCGATTATTCTACGGATTTTAGTCTGGGTAATTGATATTTGCTTTTGCCAATTTGTATATGAATCTAGAGAGTAAAAGTTTTTATGAATGCTATTTTAGTTATAAAAAAGCAGCAACCTTGGTCACTGCTTTAATTCAGAATAGATGTGATTAACCTTGCTGAATACCAGCAACCAACCAATCCTGAGTTGAACCAACTGGTTTAACAAAATGCCAAACTTCAGAGAATGGGGCAGGTTGGCTGTTCAGGTCCTCACTCACAGTGCCTGTGAAACGTACGCTCACTACATATTGACCATTTTCAGTTGCACTATCTACAACCATTGCGTTTAGATTACTAAACTCAGCAACATCTTGATCTTGGTTTGCCATGATGTCGTTATACATGGAAGTATATAGGTCTGGTGTCAAATAACGACGAATTTCTTCAACATTACTTGCGCTATTAACAGATTGAATGTGGTTAAAACGTTGGCGAGCTACACGTAAGAACGCCGCAGGTTCAGAACCATCTGGAAGCTGATTTCCATTACTGGTCGTCGCAGCGCCAAAAGGTGCTTGGCTTGCAGCACCACCGCCAACTGATTGACCAAAGATATTGGTATTGTCATTGTTACGCGGTGCTGCATTGTTGCCAAAAGGTCCATTATTTGGAGCTGAACTATTTGGAGCATATGGGTTATTTACTGATTTTTTTTTTGCGCCCAATCTACGGAAGATAAAGAACGCAATTGCAGCAATAACGATGATCCAGAGCCAGCCGGGTATACCACCTTTTTTCTCTTCTTGAGGTTGAGCTGTTTCTGCACCAGACGCTGCCTGGGCATTTGGATCTCGATCACCTGCCAAAGCATGACCAGCTACAGCACCTACAGCAGCACCAGCTACACCAGCTGCAACCATAGAGCCTACACCAGGACCTGAACGTTGTGGTGCAGTATTAGGAGTGACAGGCTGTGGCGCAGGAGTAGCTTGGCGGGATTGTGAATAAGACTGGCTAGAACTCATAGAACGGCTCATGCCATGGCTTTTTCCACCACCAGCACGTTTCGCTTCAGCAATAGGTGCAAAAGCTAAAGTTGCCATCAAAATACCTGCGATCAAGCCACGCTGTCGTACTTCCATTGAAATTACCTTCATCATAAAGTTAAAAAATTGATTCAGTTATAATAATGCAAAAGCATTCTCTTACTGATAAGGTTATTTATGCAGTTATTTATGTAAAATTTCAATAAGCAATCTGATTTTTTTCTCAAAAAATTTACATAAAAGCATCAAATCTTTAGCAAAGCTCCTCACTAAGCTGCATAGCTTCTTGCAATGCTTCATGAAGACGTGCCACGGCGATGATTTGTATGCCATCAACAGTTTTTTGTGGTGCATTGGCTCTAGGTAAAATCGCGTATTTGAAGCCATGCTTAGCTGCCTCCCTTAAGCGTTCTTGACCATTAGGAACAGGGCGGATTTCTCCTGATAATCCAACTTCGCCAAATACGGCTAATTGTTGAGGAAGTGCTTTACCTCGCAGACTGGATGCACAAGCCAGTAAAACAGCTAGGTCAGACCCAGTTTCAGTGATCTTTAAACCACCAACTATATTGACGTAAACATCCTGCCCCTGCATTTGTACTCCACCATGACGGTGCATAACCGCTAACAACATGCTTAAACGATTTTGTTCAAGTCCAAGTGCAACACGCTTGGGTTGTCCTTGAGCATCATCAACCAAAGCTTGTACTTCAACTAATAAAGGTCTGGTTCCTTCACGGCTAATCATGACAACAGAACCGGGTATTGCTTCATCATAGCGACTTAAAAAAATTGCGGAAGGGTTAGCGACCTCACGTAAGCCTTTATCGGTCATGCCAAAAACACCGAGCTCATTGACTGCTCCAAAACGGTTTTTGACAGCACGAATCATACGGTAACGAGAGTCAGACTGACCTTCAAAGTACAAAACGCAATCGACCATATGTTCAAGTACACGAGGACCTGCCAGTGCACCTTCTTTGGTCACATGCCCAACAATAAACAGGGCAGTGCCACTATTTTTTGCAAAACGGGTTAAAAGTGCAGCAGATTCACGGATTTGTGAAACGCCACCCGGTGCTGACTGCAGCGTTTCTGTATACAGTGTCTGAATGGAATCCAGTACAGCTATGGCAGGTTTTTCCTGAGCAAGAACTTCACAAATTCTCTCTACGCAAGTTTCTGCCATAACTTTCAGTTGGTCAGTAGGCAGGTCGAGGCGATTGGCGCGTAATGCAACTTGCGATAAAGACTCTTCGCCTGTGACATAAAGTGCTGGGCTACTGGCACTTGCCATATGAGTTGCAGTTTGTAATAAAATGGTTGATTTACCGATACCAGGGTCACCACCAATAAGAACGACAGAACCTGTAACCAATCCACCGCCTAGTACACGGTCAAATTCACTTATTCCTGTTGCTAGACGGGTTTCATGGGAAACAGAAACCTTGTTTAAAGTGGTAACATTTGCCGACTGACCTGCATATCCTCCTCCCATATTGGGTTTGGCGCGGTGTGAGATAGTGGGTTCAAGTCTGACTTCAATTAAGCTATTCCATTCACCACACTCAGAACATTGTCCTGCCCATTTAGGGTGTTCAGCCCCACATTGTTGACAACGGTAAACGGTTTTAACTTTGGCCATAGCTTTTTGCATCGAGATAAGTTGAACTAAGCAGAATGTAGCAATCTAGGTTTTAAAATACAATTTTTTGTAGAACATATCGCCAAAATCATTTTTGGCACGTAAACTGCAATCTCGAAGGAACGATAAAATAAAAAAGTAAAGGGAAGGTTTTGACTAAAATCTGTGCTAAAAGCTGGATAAGCTGGAGAAAGTTTGAATATTTGGTCGAAAATCTTTTTTATTTTTTTTGTTTTAGGATACTTTTACACAACTAAATTTGAGAGAAGAAAATAAAAATGTCAAATGAGAACCTCCATTCATCTGGTAAAACAGGTGAACTCAACCGAAGTTTGTCAAATCGGCATATCCAATTAATCGCAATTGGCGGGGCAATAGGAACAGGCTTGTTCATGGGCTCTGGCAAGACGATCAGCTTGGCTGGTCCATCAATCCTATTCATTTATATGATTATTGGTTTGATGGTGTTCTTCGTGATGAGGGCACTGGGTGAATTACTTTTATCAAATTTGCATTACAAGTCGTTTATTGATTTTTCTGCTGACCTGATTGGTCCCTGGGCTGGCTATTTTGTCGGGTGGACGTATTGGTTATGCTGGATCACGATTGGTATCGCAGATTTATCCGCCATCATTTACTATCTGCAATTCTTTAATGGTGGGCAGGAATTTACACCCTTAGGTGGTGCGATGATCAGTATTGCTGCCATCATCTTTATTATGGGGTTAAACCTTTTAACAGTAAGATTATTTGGTGAGCTGGAGTTCTGGTTCGCATTAATTAAAATTATTGCCATTATCGTCCTAATTTTAGTCGGTTTATGGATGATCTTTACTGGGTTTACTTCGACAACAGGTGAAGTTGCATCATTTACTCATTTATATGCTAATGGTGGTTTTTTCCCAACGGGAGGAAGTGGTTTCTTGGCTGGTTTCCAGATCGCTATTTTTGCTTTCGTTGGTGTTGAACTGGTGGGTACAACTGCTGCAGAAGCTAAAGATCCTGAGAAAAACTTACCAAAAGCAATTAATTCGATTCCAATTCGTATCATCATCTTCTATGTGCTTTCACTTGTAATTGTAATGTCAGTGACACCTTGGGATCGTATTGATCCTAAAGTAAGCCCATTCGTAAATCTGTTTAGCCAAGCAGGTATCGCTGCTGCAGCGATTATTATGAATCTTGTTGTATTGTCTTCTGTGATGTCTTCAATGAACAGTGGCGTATTCTCTACAAGTCGGATGTTATTTGGTCTATCACGTGAAAAACAAGGTCCAGCAGCGTTTGGTGTCCTAAATTCACGTGCTGTTCCAGCAAATGCATTGTATTTTTCTGCGCTGTGTTTACTTGGTGGTGCTGCACTACAATATTTTGTTCCAAACACGGTTGAAGCATTTACCTTGGCAACAACATTGTCCACGATTCTGTTCATATGTGTATGGTTAATGATTATTTGGAGTTATGTGGTGTATTACACTACACGTAATGATCAGCATCAAAAATCTATCTTTAAACTACCAGGTGGCTTGTTTACATGTGCCATTGTAACTATTTTCTTTATTGGAATGATTTTTGTATTAGCACTTGAAGAGGATACTTTAAAAGCACTTAAAGTCAGCCCAATCTGGTTTGTAATTTTAATTATTGGCTACTTTTGTTTCTTTAAAAGAAGACAAAAACAATAATTCATATACTTTTTAATAAAAACGTCAGTTTAAACTGGCGTTTTTTTTATTCAGGTTATAAGCTTGATCTTCTTTGATTGTATCATTTACATGCAATCGAACCCTCATTTATTACTTTGGTCAATTTGTTGATCAGGGTATAATTTCGCAAAATTTAAGATATAGGTGATCAGATGCGCGTTGCCATTTGCTGCATAAGTTTGATTGCAACCACATTTGCAATGGTTGGTTGTGGTCAATCTGGTGATTTACAGTTACCTGGAAGTCCTGATTATGATAAACGTCCAAAATATTTGTTATATAAAAATGTAGATCAATCTACTGAAGTTAAACAAGATGTGAAGCAATCTGTAAACGCAGCATCATCAGAAGCCCAAGCATCATCAGAAGCAAATTAAGTTTTTACTGCTACATCGAAAGGACACATTCATGAGTTTTACCCGCATTAATGGGGTTTTGCAGGCTGAGCAATGCTCACTGGATCAGCTTGCTAATCAATTTGGCACACCACTTTATGTTTATTCAAAAGCTGCTTTTGAAAAACATTATTTAGATATGGATCGTGCTTTTGGCTTTATCGATCATCAAATTTGTTTTGCTGTAAAGTCAAACTCAAATCTTGCGGTGTTGAATGTGTTGGCAAAGCTAGGTTCTGGCTTTGATATTGTAACTGGTGGTGAGCTTGCCAGAGTGCTTGCTGCAGGTGGTGAAGCTTCCAAAATCGTATTTTCTGGTCTTGGCAAGTCGGAAGCAGATATCCAAAAAGCTTTGGAAGTTGGAATTGCATGTTTTAATGTGGAATCCCATGCTGAACTGGATAGAATTCAAAAAGTAGCCGCAGCATTAGGGAAAAAAGCACCTATTTCTCTTCGTGTAAATCCAGATGTGGATGCCAAGACACACCCTTATATCTCAACCGGATTGAAAGAAAACAAATTTGGTATTCCATCTGATACTGTTTATGAAACATATAAATATGCGGCATCTCTACCAAATTTAGAGATAGTGGGTATTGATTGTCATATTGGTTCTCAATTGACGGAAACAAAACCTTTTGTAGATGCATTAGATCGTGTTGTCGTCATGATTGAAAAATTGAAAGAATTAGGAATCAATCTAAAGCATATCGATATCGGGGGCGGCTTAGGTGTCACTTATAAGGATGAAGTGCCACCAACTGTTGAAGAGTATGCGAATGCGATGAGACCAGTATTGGAGAAGCTAGGTTTAAAAGTCTATATGGAGCCTGGTCGTAGTATTAGTGCAAATGCAGGTGTACTCCTAACCAAGGTTGATTTATTAAAGCCAACAAATCATCGTAATTTTGCCATTATTGATGCTGCAATGAATGATCTTATCCGTCCATCTTTATATCAGGCATGGATGGATATTCAGGAAGTTACACCGCGTCATGATGTTGAAACCAAAGCATGGGATGTTGTTGGTGCAATTTGTGAAACCGGGGACTTTCTGGGTAAAGAGCGCTCTTTGGCATTAAAAGAAAATGATGTTTTGGCTGTGATGGGGGCTGGAGCATATGGTTTTGTCATGAGTTCAAATTACAATAGTCGAGGTCGTGCGGCTGAAGTTATGGTAGACGGTGATCAGGCTCACTTGATTCGAGAGCGTGAACCAGTCGAGTCATTGTGGGAAAGAGAACGTTTGTTGCCTTAAGGAGTAATTCAGGATGTTATTAGAATTTACTAAAATGCATGGTCTAGGCAATGACTTCATGGTTGTTGATCTGATTAGCCAGCGTGCTTATTTCGATACGATGACTATTCAGCGTTTGGCAGATCGCCATTTCGGTGTAGGGTTTGATCAATTATTAATTGTAGAGCCACCTGATGAGCCAAATGTCGATTTTAAATATCGTATTTTTAATGCTGATGGTTCAGAAGTTGAACAGTGTGGCAATGGTGTACGATGTTTTGCCCGTTTTGTTCATGAGCGACAACTCACCAATAAAACTAAATTTAGAGTGCAGACGTGTTCTGGCATCGTAGAGCCCGAGCTTGGTCCTAATGGCTGGGTTCGTGTCAACATGGGATATCCACGTTTTTTACCCAATGAAATTCCGTTCATTGCTGAAGAGCCTGAGACTCTTTATGATTTGGCTTTAGCAAATGATGAAAGTATTAGCATTGATATTGTTAATATGGGGAATCCGCATGCTGTGACAATAGTTCCAAATGTCCTGACTGCTGATGTTGCTAAAATCGGTCCTCAAATTGAATCACATGAAAGATTTCCAGAGCGTGTAAATGCTGGGTTTATGCAAATCATTGATGAGAAGCATGCCCGTTTACGTGTTTTTGAACGTGGTGTAGGCGAGACGATGGCTTGCGGTACTGGGGCTTGTGCTGCTGCTGTATCTGGCATGCGTCGTGGACTACTTGCCAATAATGTTGAGATTGAACTTGCAGGTGGCAAGCTTCAAATCGAATGGCAAGAAGGTGGTGTGGTTTGGATGACTGGTCCTACTGCAACAGTTTATGAAGGTCGTCTGGATTTAAGATATTTTCAAAGTTGAGATTAACTTTAGGCTAGAAGCAATTTGCCTGCTTCTAGTCTATTTAAACTGAGCTATTTATTTAAAACTCAATATATTCATTTAAAAGAGAAAGAAATTTTC
>NZ_OOGT01000242.1 GCF_900323515.1 Acinetobacter stercoris
TATCAATGCATTGTTTTTAAATGAAATATAAGTTATCCATATAAAAATCGAGAAAAGATAGAAAATATTTAAATTCATAAAAGAGTGATTAGCGATAATATTTTTCACATCATTACAAAGTACAAATATTATATATAGAAGAGTAGATTGTTTATTTTTAAATCTTTTTTAATCTATCTTTTGTGGATAAATGGTTATAAAAAAAGCGATGAATTTAAATGTTGTGGATAAGTGGTAAAAAATGAATTTGATTGTGGATAAAGCTTCTAAAAATAAGAAAATGGCTTTGCAAATAAATAAAATATTTGAAAAGCCATTTTGTAAGTAATTATGACGAAAGCAGGTTACTAAGCCTGTTTAGCATGGATATTTGCCTGAATCCAGATGTTGCCACGGATATATTGTCCAATTTCAAAATTTTTATAATTATCATCTCGTGTCGCTACACGAATAAGAATAGCAGGCTGGTTCTCTTCAAGAATCAGTGTGACGTCATATAAGGTGTAATCCTGATTCATAAACTGCATTTGTGTTTTACCAACAATTTTGCCTTGAAACCATGCTTCATCTTCTTGACCAACGGTTTCACCGTATAGGTATGCGACCATTTTGGAAAAATCTACAGTAACAGGAGCCTTATCATCCTCTGTTTTAGGTTCCCATGCATCAATAAGTTCTTGCAAATTTGCAGGAGCGATTCCACCATGCTCAGCCAAAATATCATTTAAAGCACGATGATGTTTTATAGAAGCAGGATCATCGACAATAATCTGCTCATGATCAGAAACTTTTTCTAGCTCATAAGCCCAAGCGTTGAGTTGAACTTTATATTGCTGATCTTTTTTATATTGATCGTGATTTACACTATAAAGGCTATCAAAAGCATAAATGACACTGTTTTGTCCCAATTGTAAACGTAAAACAGCCTGTGTATTGGATTTGCAGGTAATGATACGATCAATTTCAGCATTGAAGGTATACGGACTTTCAAAACTAGGGAACGCTGTTTTTACAGCTTTGGGTTTATTATCTTTGACCTCAATAACCTGACAGAGTTGGACAGATGCCTGATTTGGACCCTGTATCAGCCATACAGATGCATCCATATCACATTCTTTCTCGCATAACCCCATTGGCATAACAGGTGCATCCAGAGCAAGACCTAACCATTTTGGAACTTCAGAAGTTGGATTCTCAGTCAAGAGACTCCAATGTTCAACATGACTTCCGAAAGTTTGATCTTCGATGGTAATAATTTCTGGTCTGTTCTGATTGTTCATATTAGCTGTTAATGTTTCGTGGATATGTATAGTAAATCGAGGGTAATCTGATTTTTTCAAGGGCTTCAAGATTATTTTATGATTTAAAGCATAGATTTAACACTTGAGACCAAGCTTTATATAACATATTTTTTTGGATTTTGTATGTTTATGAATGTAATTTAGGCTGGATTGGGTATTGAAAATAAAGATTTTTTACAATGANAACTCAAGATGTAATTCCATTCAAAAGTTTTAGTTTTAGCTCATGCTAAATAATCTCAGTATTTTAATCGGATTAAGAATATAAGTTTGGTAAACTATACATGTTATTAAACTTTGAGGACGGCTGTGTTGCCTTTTAAACTTTGGGTTGATGCAGATGCTTTACCCAAACTTCTTCGTGATGTCATTATCCGTGCTTCGGATCGTTATCAGCTTGAAGTAACTTTCGTTGCCAATCAGAATGTGGGTATTACTTCATCAGTTCGTATCAACTCCATACAAGTGATGAGTGGTGCAGATCAGGCAGATAAAGAGATTGTTGATCGAATGCAAGTAAATGATATTGTGATTACACAAGATATTCCACTTGCGGCACAAGTCATTGAAAAAGGTGGGGTGGCTATTCACCCCCGTGGTGAAGTATATACTTCGGCGAATGTGAAAGCTCGGTTACACTTGCGTGATTTTATGGATACGCTTCGGGGGGCGGGAGTACAGACAGGTGGACCCCCTCCGATTTCAGAACGAGATAAACGCGAATTTTCTAGTAGTCTAGATCAAACAATCCAAAAGCAGAAACGTAAGGTTTCTGTTTAATGCATGCCAATGTCCTTCGGATCAGTAGTGAGTAACCATGCCGTCTAAAACGAATATTATGATGACCTACGCATTATTGGTTTTCATTTGGGCAACTACACCTCTAGCAATCGTCTGGAGTGTGTCTGATTTACATATGATGTGGGCTTTGGTACTTAGATTTTTCATTGCATTACCTATCGCAGCAGTCGTATTGATTATTTTAAAAATAAAATTTCCTGTTGATAAAATTGCTTTGCATAGCTATGTGGCTGGTTCATTTAGTTTAATTGGGTCACAAATTTTTACCTATGCAGCAACAGCTTATTTAAGCTCAGGTATTATTGCATTAATGTTTGGGCTTGCCCCAATTATGGCTGGGCTTATTGGCCGGTTTGGGTTTAAACAACATTTGCAAACATTGCAATGGGCTGGAATGCTGGTTTCTGTGAGTGGATTGGCAATCATTTGTTTTAATGGCAGTTCAACCCAGCATGTGCATCCTGTCGGCATAGCACTCATGATGATGAGTGTATTTACTTATGCTTTATCTATTTTCTGGGTTAAAAAAGTCAATGCAGATGTTGAACCTATGGCTCAGGCAACGGGTTCTATTTTAGTGTCTACCATTGTAGCGATTTGTCTTATTCCATTTATTTGGCAACATGTACCAACACATATTCCAAATGCAAAATCATTATTTGCTCTGCTTTATACAGTTGCGATGGCATCGCTTTTGGCAATGTTCTGCTATTTTAAATTGGTTCAGAATATTAAAGCCACAACATTGTCACTCACTACAGTCATGACGCCTGTATTGGCAATGTTTTTTGGCGCTGTTCTAAACAATGAATATCCTTCACTTATGGTGTTTGTAGGTGCTAGTGTTCTATTGTTTGGATTATTTTTATATTTCTATAGAGATTTTAAATTGAGCCGTGAATTGAACCAAAAGATTAAACCTTGAGTCTGAACATAAATAGAATCAACCTCCATTATCACTTCATTTTTAAAGCCTAATCTATTCAAATAGATAGATTAGGGTTGAAGCTATTTTATTTGCAAAAAAGCTGATTTATTATTTTCAGGATAATGGTCAGGGCAAATAATCTTTTGATCTGTTTGATTAAATTGTTCGATTTCGTATTTAAATGCATGATCAATTTGATCTAATTAGGTAACTAGTAGAAAATAGCGCGGCAAAACAAAATTTAGATCATTGAAATTTAAGAGACTGTTTGATGAGATTTACTCCTGTTTCTTCTAATTGAATAAATGAGGAGTATTCACATCAGTATGTCCTTATTTTTCAAAAACACCTCGGACTAGATGGTATGTTTAAACCAATCTCGCTGTATATTGGGCTACGTTATACCCGAGCACGGCGTAGTAATCATTTTATTTCTTTTATTGCTCTGGTTTCCATGATTGGCTTGACCCTAGGGGTCGCAGTGCTGATCACGGTCTTATCTGTGATGAATGGTTTCGATCGTGAGTTAAAAAACCGTGTTTTAGGAATGATTCCTCAAGCAACAGTATCTTCAAATCAGATCTTAACTGACTGGCCAACATTAGCAGAGAAAATCAAGCAACATCCTCATGTTGCTGGTGTAGCACCTTTTACCCAGTTGCAGGGGATGTTAACTGCACAAGGTCAGGTTGCTGGATTGATGGTTTCAGGCATAGATCCAAAATACGAAAGAAATGTTTCAATTATTCAGAATCATATGACTGCTGGTAGTATCGATAACCTGAAAAAAGGTGATTTCGGTATTGTACTCGGTAAGCAAATGACTGACGCCTTAGGTCTTGGTCTTGGCGATAATGTAACTTTGGTACTTCCTGAAGCAACACCATCTCCTGCTGGCGTAGTTCCTCGTTTTAAACGCTTTAAAATTGTGGGCATCTTCAGTATCGGTGCTGAGGTAGACTCAACCATGGGATATATTGCATTAAACGATGCATCGACATTATTACGTTTACCAGATGGCGCACAGGGTATACGTATGAAAATGGATGATATTTTTCAGGCACCAGTTGTTGCTAACGAAATTGTGAGAGACCTGCCACCAGGATTTTATGCTTCTGACTGGACATATACACAAGGTAATCTGTTTAATGCCATTCAAATGGAAAAAGCGATGGTAAGCTTGTTACTATTTCTTATTGTGCTGGTTGCTGCATTTAATATCGTATCCTCTTTAGTCATGGTGGTTACTGATAAAAAAGCTGATATTGCAATTTTGCGAACACTAGGTGCTTCTCCTGCAACCATTACGAAGATCTTTATGGTTCAAGGTACAGTTATTGGAGTAATAGGTACAGTCTCTGGTGCCATTCTTGGTATTATTTTCGCTTCCTCAGTATCGAATATTGTTGGCTGGATCAATAATGTATTGGGCTTGCATTTGTTTGATGCCTATTTTATCAATTATCTCCCTTCTTATTTAAGATGGCAGGATGTTGCTGTAATCGTCACTGTTTCTCTTGTGTTGAGCTTTTTGGCAACAGTTTATCCAGCCCTTCGTGCTGCAAAAGTTCAACCTGCGGAGGCACTACGTTATGAGTAATATTGTGCTGGAAGCTAAAGATATCTATAAAAGTTTTACAGATGGTAAAACCAGTGTTGATGTTATTAGAGGTTTATCACTGAAAGTTGAAGCGGGTGAGTTCGTTTCAATCGTGGGCTCTAGTGGCTCTGGTAAAAGTACCTTATTGCATGTTTTAGGTGGTTTGGATCGCCCATCACAAGGAATGGTGTTTTTAAATGGTCAGCGTTTTGACAATTTGAGTGAAACAGCACGTGGTCATAAACGAAATCAATACCTGGGATTCGTTTACCAGTTTCATCACTTATTACCAGAGTTCAGTGCACTGGAAAATGTAGCAATGCCTTTGATGTTACGCTCTGATGCTCAGTATAAAGATGCTAAGGAACGTTCAGAGTATCTGCTGGAACGAGTAGGTTTATCACATCGTTTAACACATAAACCAGGTGAATTGTCTGGTGGTGAACGTCAACGTGTGGCACTCGCAAGGGCTTTAGTGACTCAGCCAGCGCTCATGCTGGCGGACGAACCAACAGGAAATCTGGACCGTAAAACAGCATTGACGATTTTTGATTTATTAAGTGATCTTAAAAAAGAGTTCAATATGGCGATGTTGATTGTGACTCATGACGAGCAATTGGCAAAATCGGCAGATCGTATCTTGCATATGCAAGATGGAACTTGGGTCTAAACGACTAATAAATATTCATGAAAGCACATTGTTAAAGCCTATTTAGATGGGCTTTAATTTTATAAGAATTATATTTATTCAATAATATGTACTTAATAGTAGCACTATC
>NZ_OOGT01000249.1 GCF_900323515.1 Acinetobacter stercoris
ATTTTATAAAATAGGTCTATAAAATTTACTGGGTAATATGTACTGCCTGCTTATGAGTATAAAGTAATAAACCGCTTAAACCGAATGAATATCCTAAACCAGATAATTTCCATCCACCAAATTCAGCAGCAGGTGATAAATCAGAATGGCTATTGATCCAAACCGTACCTGTCTCTAACTGGTTCGCAATTTCCTGTGCCTTTTCAATGTCTTTACTCCAGACTGAACCACCAAGACCAAAACTGGTATTATTTGCTTTTTTAATCACATCCTGAATATCTCTAAATTTGATAATTGGTAACGCTGGACCAAATTGCTCATCATCAACAAGGGATATTCCTTCTTTAAGATTTGTTACTAGCGTCGGTGCAATAAAATAACCTTTTTCAGGTAGCTGTTTTGCCTGAGTGATAATTTTCCCACCATTTTGAACAGCATCATCAATCATTGCCTTGACTTTGTTGTACTGCATTTTATTTTGCACAGGACCAAATGTTGTGGTTACGTCCGTACCATTGCCAACTGCTTGTGAGTCAGCTATTTCAGTCAGTTTTTGCGTTAATGCATCATAAACATTTTCATGCACATAAAGACGTTTCAATGCTGCACAGGTTTGTCCCATATTTAAAAATGCTGAACCAAAAATTTTAGGTGCAACTTCTTCTACATCAACATCATCAAGTACGATACCAACATCATTTCCCCCTAGTTCAAGCACAACACTTTTTAGGGTATTTACAGAATGGCTCAATATGCTTTGCCCTGTACGGGTTGAACCAGTAAAAGTAACTTTAGCGACATCAGTATGTTCACTTAATGTCTGTCCAACAGCCCCCTTGCCAAGCACAATACTACAAACACCTTTCGGTAAATGGCGATTAATAATCTCTACCAACTTGATCGTACTTAATGGTGTATATTCTGATGGTTTATTTACGACTGTATTTTTGGTTTTCAAAGCAGGGAATAAATGCCAGATTGCAATCAAAAATGGCCAATTCCATGGGGTAATTGATGCAACAACACCGAGTGGACGATTATAAACCTTAATGATTTTACCACCTGGATCCTGAATGGTCTCTACTGGAACCTCAAGACTTGCTATATATTCAATCCAGTTTGCACCACCTTCAACCTCGAACTGAGCCAAACCCAAGGGCTTGCCTTGCTCTAAAGTAATTAACTGCGCGATTTCATCTTTAGCAAGCCGAATATCATTCGCTATTTTACTAAAAGCACTATTAATCGTATCATCATCAACATTTTTCCATGTTTTAAATGCTTCCTCTGCAGCAGCTATGGTTTGATTGACCTGTTCAACAGTTGTGCTTGGAATTTCTGCAATTATCTGTTCGTTCGCTGGATTCAATACTGAAAAAGTTTCACCTAGACCCGAAACTGATTCTCCATTCAAAATCATATTAATATTCATCACACTTTCCCTAATCTTGTTTTACATCTGAAATTTTATAGATGAACATGTTATATAAACTCATCCTAAAGGATGATTTTCACAGATCATCAAACCAAAAAACAATACACTTTTTATAAAAAATCAACATTTTTGTATCAGTAAATCCACTGCTTTTTCCGCAACAGCAATCGTCGGTGCATTTGTATTGCCACTAGGAACACTTGGAAATACCGAACAGTCGATCACACTCAGATTTTCTACACCATGTACCCGTAATTCAAGATCAACCACTGAATTTTCCCGATCTTGTCCCATACGACATGTTCCGACAGGATGATAGGTCGTTTTACATGTCTGCCTGATGAAATCTTCAAGTGCACTATCATCGTCATGTGTCAATTGAGGTGGAGAAAATATCTCACCGATTTCATTACAAAAAGCAGAAGTCTTTAATAAATCCAAACCAAATTTAGTAGCTCTTAACATTCCCTGAATATCATCTGGATGACTGAGCAAGTTTGCTTTTATCGTGACATTATCATTAGGATCTTTGCTGTTTAAAAATATTTCCCCCCGTGATTTTGGTCTCAAAAAACAATTTTTAAGTGTTATCCCATGAGTCTTGCCTTTACCTAAACCTTCTGGATCGTCCCACGTATCCAATCCTGGTAAAAAATGAGCTTGGACATCAGGTCGACCCTCTTCATGTGTATCAATAAATGCTCCACCTTCAAGGATATTTGAGGTTACAACTCCAGTACGGGTAAACATCCACTGAACACCATTTTTAATTTTTTTAAAACCTAAGTCCTCACCATACAATGAATTTGGTTTTTGAGTTTCTGCATTAATCGAAACATGCAAATGATCATGGTAATTTTTTCCAACAGGCAAATCCTGAATGGTTTCAATTCCTAGTGTCTGTAAATGTTCTTTAGGTCCAATTCCTGAGAGCATTAATATCTTAGGTGTACCAATAGAGCCTGCACTTAAAATGATCTGTTTTTTTGCATGGAATATATGTTTTTTGCCGTTAATTTCGCACTCGACACCGATAGCAATATGATTATCCAGAATAACTTTATGTACCAAGACATTTAGTTTTAATGTTAAATCTGGATGGTTCCGAACCATTTTCAAATAAGTTTGTGATGCACTCGCACGTTCTCCCTGATGTGTAGTCGTTTGAAAAAAACCGATTCCTTGTTGATCCTGACCATTAAAATCATTTACATATGGAAGACCAAGCTCCTGTCCTGCCTTTATAAATACTTGAGTAAGAGGATGGCGATAACGGTTCTCACTGACAAATAATGGTCCAGAACTGCCATGATAAGGTTCTGACAAACTTTCGTTATTTTCAGATTTTTTAAAATAGGGTAATAACGATTCATAATCCCAACCGACACAACCATATTCATTTGCCCAGGTATCGTAATCCTGTTTTTGACCACGGATATAAATCATGCCATTTACAGAACTACTTCCACCCAGGACTTTCCCCTGTGCACAGGTCATTCTACGATGTTTTGTATTATCATCTGGTTCAGTAGCATAGTCCCAGGTTTTTGTTGGAATAACTTCAGACAAGCCAGCTGGCATTTTAATAAAAATACTGCTGTCTTCTCCACCAGCTTCTAATAAAAGCACACGGCCTTTATTTTCCTGAATTAACCGAGTAACAACAACACACCCGGCTGATCCTGCCCCACACACTATATAGTCAAACTCTTGAATATTTGACATTAGAAATTCCCTTATATTGATAGAATATGGGTTGCCTATACACCACCCAACTCATTTAACTATTTAGTTTCCAAATTAATTAACATCTTTTAAACACAGATGTTAATATATTAACTAATTTATTTTTTTTCAATACATCATTTGTCATGAGTTACACATGCCTAAGATTTTTAATAGCCTGATTTACCCTAATTTTCGTCATTATTTTATCGGACACACTCTTTCTACTTTAGGAACATGGATACAACAGGTTGCTTTGGCATGGTTAGTATATGAGCTAACAAATTCAGCAAAACTTCTTGGTTTAATTGCTTTTTTTGCAATGGCTCCTCAACTCCTGATTAGCCCATTTGTTGGGGCTGCTATAGATAAAATCAACAAAAGAGCAGCTTTAATTGTTGTACAAATTCTATTTTTTTTGCAAGCCATCTTTCTAGCCTATTTAACATTTTTTGACAAACTTAACAGCAATAGTATCATTATTTTGTCCTTATGTATGGGAGTGTTTACAGCGTTCGATACACCACTCAGACAATCTTTTATTAGTGATTTAGTTGATAAAAAAGACAATATAGCCAATGCACTTGCACTCAACGCAATGATTTTTAATTTATGCCGTTTTATTGGTCCTCCTATTGCAGGTTTTTTACTTGTAATCAGTAATGCTTTTACCTGTTTCATCTTAAATGCATTTTCTTATCTATTTTTAGTTATTGCATTATGTTTAATGCGAAATATTCATGGTAGTAAAGCGAAGGGACAACTACAAAATGTTTTAAAAGAAGGCTATGTATTTGTTTTCAAAAATAAAGAGTATTCTAAAATGATGCTCAACGTTGCTATTATTAATTTAACCGCATCAAGTTATGTTGCGCTTCTCCCTATATTTGCAAAAGATTATTTAAAAGGGAATGAAACCACCTTAGGATATTTATGGGGAATGGCAGGCATCGGCTCCTTGTTATCTTCATTAATGTTGGCAAATACACAGAACTTTACCCGAATTAAGCAGCGGATTTTACTTAATATGTTGATTTGTTCATTAGCCTTATTTGTACTAGGTCTGGTAAATCTTCATATTGCCTATTTTATCGCAATGCTACTCTTGGGTTTTGGTATATCAACAGCAAATGTCTCTACGAACATCCTGATTCAGCGCAACACACCTACCCAGTTACGCGGACGAGTAGTTTCTATTTATACATCCATTAGATTTGGTTTTGATGCTCTTGGAGGATTAATGGCTGGAATCATTGCTACCACACTTGGTGCTAAAAATACCATGATTGGTTTTGCCAGCTTATTGATAGTTTATTTAAGCATTACATTTATAAAGCAACGCCGTTTAGTACAGGGTCGAAGCTAAAACTGTCTTTTCAAAATATAATCAGCAAGCTCTATAGAAATTTAAAACTTGCTGGTTCGAATTAATTTATTTTTACTCTGGATAAATCTTTTAACAGCTCCATAAGTTGCTGCATTTTCTCCTCACCATATTGCTCCTGAATTTTTTTATATGAAGCTTCCATTTTAACAGCCTGTATTTCGAAACGATTTTTCCCTTCATCAGTCAAGGTAATAAGATTAATACGCTGATCCTGATCATCTTTTCGTTTTTGTATTAAATTTTGATCAATCATACGATTTAAAATACCCGTCAGACTTGGTTTTAAAATACATGCTAAATCAGCAAGTTGATTACTTTCTAATTCTTCATGTTGATATAAGATCCGGATAACCCGCCACTGCTGTTCAGTCAAACCGATTTCATTCAATGCAGGTCTAAAATAAGACATTGTAGCTTCACGAGCCTGAAGCAAGGCTAAAGTTAACGATGGGCGTATTGTTTTCATTCATCATCCAAAATAAAAATATGTTTACATGTTAACATTTTTAACTAAAACAAGTTTCCTTTTTTATAATC
>NZ_OOGT01000250.1 GCF_900323515.1 Acinetobacter stercoris
ATCAATAGTTTAACGACCGCAGTGACCACACCGCTGACCTTTACAGGGGATAGTGGTAGCTCGGTGAATAAACTTGGCTCGACATTGTCAGTGCTTGGGGATGGGAACATCACGACAACGGCAAGTCAGGGCCAGATCGCAGTGAGCCTGAATAAAACCCTGACAGGCCTGACCAGCATCAGCACGGGCAATACCTTTATTGACAGTAATGGCTTAAGCATCACAGGTGGCCCAAGTATCACCACGGCAGGCATTGATGCAGCGAACAGCAAGATTAGCAATGTTGCAGCAGGTACAGCAAACACAGATGCGGTGAATGTCAGTCAGTTAACTGCAGCGAGTGCAGCCAGCGATGCCAGAACCGATGCTTTAGGTACCAGTACCGCCAGTAACCTGGGTGGTGGTGCAAGCTACGATGTGACAACGGGTGAGATCAGTGCACCGAACTACAGCGTAACCACTAATCCGAATGAAGCCGGTGCGACAATGACGGTTCACAATGTCGGCGATGCAATCAATAGCTTAACGACTGCGGTGACTACACCGCTGACCTTTACAGGGGATAGTGGTAGCTCGATCAATAAACTTGGCTCGACACTGTCAGTGCTTGGGGATGGGAACATCACGACAACGGCAAGTCAGGGCCAGATCGCAGTGAGCCTGAATAAAACCCTGACAGACCTGACCAGCATCAGCACGGGCAATACCTTTATTGACAGTAATGGCTTAAGCATCACAGGTGGCCCAAGTATCACCACGGCAGGCATTGATGCAGCGGGTAAAAAGATCAGTAATGTTGCTGATGGTACAGCAGCCAGTGATGCGATTAACAAAGGCCAGCTGGATACAGCATTAACAGCACAGGACAGCAAATCGGACGGGTTGGGAAGCAGTACGGCTGCGGCATTGGGTGGTGGTGCAAGCTACGATGCGACAACAGGTGGGATCAGTGCACCGAACTACAGTGTGACCACTAATCCGAATGAAGCCGGTGCGACAACGACGGTTCACAATGTTGGTGATGCAATCAATAGCTTAACGACTGCAGTGACCACACCGCTGACCTTTACAGGGGATAGTGGTAGCTCGGTGAATAAACTTGGCTCGACATTGTCAGTGCTTGGGGATGGGAACATCACGACAACGGCAAGTCAGGGCCAGATCGCAGTGAGCCTGAATAAAACCCTGACAGGCCTGACCAGCATCAGCACGGGCAATACCTTTATTGACAGTAATGGTTTAAGCATTACAGGTGGCCCAAGTATCACCACGGCAGGCATTGATGCAGCGGGTAAAAAGATCAGTAATGTTGCAGCAGGTACAGCAAACACAGATGCAGTGAATGTCAGTCAGTTAACTGCAGCGAGTGCAGCCAGCGATGCCAGAACCGATGCTTTAGGTACCAGTACCGCCAGTAACCTGGGCGGTGGTGCAAGCTACGATGCGACAACAGGTGAGATCAGTGCACCGAACTACAGCGTAACCACTAATCCGAATGAAGCCGGTGCGACAACGACGGTTCACAATGTCGGCGATGCAATCAATAGCTTAACGACTGCAGTGACTACACCGCTGACCTTTACAGGGGACAGTGGCAGCTCGGTGAACCCGTTAGGTTCAAGTCTGGCTATGCTTGGTGATAGCAATATTACTACGGCAATGACACAGGGTCAGCTTGCAATCAAACTGAATAAAGATCTTAAAGATCTGAGCAGTATTGAAACAACTGATGGTAAGGGCAATAGCAATCTAATGTCATCAGTAGGAAACACAGTAACAGATAACCAGAATACGACTATTTACGGTGCGAATGGTATAGATATCAACAATGGTACAGTGACCTTAAGTAATAATGGCTTAAGTATCACCAATGGTCCAAGTATTACAGTTTCAGGTATTAATGCAGGTAACAAGGTTATAAGCAATGTTGCTGCTGGTGTTGCTGCTACTGATGCTGTAAACAAAGCCCAGCTTGATTCGATTGTGAAAGGTCAAGATGCCAAAACAGATATTTTAGGAAATGCTACGGCATCCGCTTTAGGTGGAGGGGCTAGTTATGATCCGACAACAGGCTCGATTTCTGCACCAGGCTATCAAGTCACGATCAATCCAGCTGATACCAGTACAACGACAACTGTGAATAATGTTGCTGATGCAATTAATAGCTTAAATACAGCAGTAATGAAACCATTAACTTTTATTGGTGATAATGGGACTTCTATAAATCAGTTGGGTTCAACTTTGGCATTTATTGGTGATAACAATATTATTACTGAAGTAATGCAAGGTCAGGTTCAAGTAAAACTGAATAAAGATCTAAAAGGTATGAGCAGTGTTCAAATCATTGATGAGAACGATCCAGCAAAAATAGCTACATTGACTGCAAATGGTACAGAAGTTACAGATGGCAAAAATACAGCTATTTATGGTTCGAATGGTGTGAATATCAACAATGGTGCAGTGACCTTAAGTAATAATGGTTTAATTATTGCAAATGGTCCAGGCATTACAGTTTCAGGTATTAATGCAGGCAACAAGGTTATAAGTAATGTAGCAAATGGTGTAGCTGCTACTGATGCTGTTAATGTAGGTCAATTAGATAGTGCAGTGAACTCATTAAATCAAGCTATAAAGGACTTGAATTCCAATGCTGTTCAGTATGATGACATAACAGATAACACAGCAAATACTCATTCTGTGACTTTAGCTGGTAATAATGGGACAACGATTCATAATCTAGCTGATGGTGAAGTTGTCTCTGGCTCAAAAGATGCTGTAAATGGTGGGCAATTAGCAGATGTCCGCGACAATTTACAAAATCAGATCACCCAAAATACATATGATATTAACAATATCAAAAACGATATTAACAACGGTACTGTTGGTCTAGTCCAACAAGCTGGCGGTAAAGATGCAGAGATTACGGTTGCAAAAGACACAGGTGGTACAAAAGTGAATGTTGGCGGTACATCTGGTGATCGTATAGTGACCGGTGTGGCAAATGGGGCTGTAACTGATAAATCGAAAGATGCTGTAAATGGTTCACAACTCAATACAACCAATCAGGCGATTATTGAATATTTGGGTGGAGGTGCTGTTTATGACACTAATACTCAAAGCTTTACCGCACCTAGTTATAGTGTTGGGGATAGCGTGCATCATAATGTAGGTGATGCAATTAATGCACTCAACCAAGAAGATCAAAACTTAAATTCAAAGATTGATAATCTGGGTAATCAGCTTCAAGAAGTATTTCAGTCAACCAATAAACGCATAAATGATGTTGAAAAACGTGCAAATGCGGGTATTGCAGCAGCATTGTCATTAGAAGCTGCACCTTTTGTACCTGGGAAATATACATATGCAGCAGGCACAGCATATCACGGTGGTGAAAGTGCAGTTGGTATCACATTGAGAAAGACAGCTGATAATGGGCGTTGGTCAATAACGAGTGGTATAGCGGCTGCATCGCAAGGTGAACCAAGTTTCCGTATTGGTGTTAGTGGCGTAATAGATTAATTGGGGTAGAGATGAGGAGATTTTTTTATCTTCTCATCATTGAATTTTGTAGAGCAAAAAATGAAAAAATTACATCACATAATGGTCTTGTGTTTATTCAGTAGTTTTATGATTTCTCAATCACAAGCTGATGGAATAAACCCCGAGAATACACCACCGAATATTGAATTCCCTCATGTCGAGGAGTCATATTTGAAGCAGGTACATCGTTATGAATATGAAAAGATAACACTTTTAGATAAAGGGCTTGATAAGGGTCAAGTACGTTTTATTTTGGGAAATCCTCAATTTAAAGAAGGTCTTTTTAACGTTAAAGTCTGGAATTATGTTTTGGATATACGTGACTCAAATACCTCAGAATACAGACGCTGTCAGCTTAGAATTGATTTTAACCAGCGTGATTTAGTCGAAAATTTTTATTGGAAAGGTGAGCAGTGCCCAAACTCACAGACTATATCTAAAGCAGAGATATCCTCACAAGTGGTGAAAATTGGACATGAAATACCGACTGTTCATGAAAAACAGAGTGTAGATTTATTGTTTGCATTTAATCGTTTTGATGAAAATGCAATTGATAAAAATTACACCTCGGTAGTATCAGTTGCTCAGAAAATAATTGAATCGAATCCTGAGCATATTGATATTACAGGTTATACGGATTGGATTGGTAGCCATATTTATAATCAACAGCTTTCTGCTAATCGTGCAAATACAGTTGCTCAACTATTGATTAAGTATGCAGTAGATCCAAATATTATTTCTGTAAAAGCAAATGGAATTACGACCAAATATAGAGAATGCGGTAGTAAGACTAAAAATGAAGATACGCTGAAATGTCTTGCACCAAATCGACGGGTTACTGTCACCTGGTAAAAGCATTCTAAAGGGGTACAGGTGATCCAGTCTTTGACCTGATTTCAAGATTACTTGGTTTTTAAGTAATAGTTTTAACACAATTTATGCAAGGAAAGTTGGAACAGTTTTACCTGTACATTTACGAGCAAAATACACAATTGAATTTTAGAGAAACCGTAATGTTAAAAAAAATGATATTCGCTATGGGCTTGATTGTTTTAACTTTTCAAGCACAAGCATTTGATAAATCTCAAGTGAATCTAGATAAAGATTTTTGGGGAAAATGGACTATTTTTAATGCACAAAAAAACTGTTCTGAAACATACCAGTTCAAGAAACCAGGTCAATTTCAGTATACAAGTTTACAAAAACGTATGAATGGTAATTTTGCTGTCTTGCGTAATCAAAATGATCCAAAAGCTTTAGATATTTTAACTGTCAAAGTGCTTTCTGATAACCAAAAAGCATCGTGTGCGGATACAGCAAAAGATTATAATGGTGCTAATCTAAGTTTAGGTCTGAAATGGATATCAGCCAAAACTGCACAAATCTGCTCAGATACGACAGGGAAACAATGCACAGCATTATATTTGATTAAGCAATAATTTTGATCTTGAAAAGTGCTTCTTCGGAAGCCTTTATTATAAATGAATATTTCAATAAAATAGAATATTAATAAAATTTATTTATTAAAAAATTAAAAATTATT
>NZ_OOGT01000105.1 GCF_900323515.1 Acinetobacter stercoris
GTCTTCTGATGCTATAAAACCATTATTAGAAAGACTAAATACTGAAAAAGCTAAAATTCAAGAGATTGATGATATTTTAGAAAAAATTTCTCAATTAACAACTTCTTTAGAAAGTTTAAAAACAGAGTTTCAACGTACAATTTGGTTATCAATGTCCAATATAGCCTCTGAATTAATACAGGCTATATCATCAATTACAATCAGCCAAGATCTACAAATACTTGCAACGAATATATTTGATAAATTTAAGTTCAATGAATTTATCAAAAAAACTATTAACCAACAGCCTGAAAAAGCCAAGCTATTTGCCGAAATGCAAGTTGCTTCTCAAATAGAACTATTAGATAAATATCATGAAATAGTAGCATCCTTAGAAGAAGGAGAAATTCGTTTTAGAGGTGGTAGTACTTTAGAAACATTTACGAAAGAGTTCTTCGATAATTCATGGTTTAAAATAAAATTTGACGTTATCTATGATGGTGACAACTACAATGAAATGTCACAAGGCAAAAAAGCTTTTGTAGTATTAAAAATGACTTTAGATTGTAGTGAAAGTAAGTGCCCTATCATCATCGACCAACCTGAAGATGACTTAGATAATCGAGCTATCTATTCTGAATTGGTTACTTTTCTAAAACAAAAGAAAAAGGAAAGACAAATTATTCTTGTGACTCACAACGCAAATGTTGTTGTGAATGCCGATAGTGAGCTAATCATTGTTGCCAATCAACATGGGATTCATAGCCCAAATATGAATAATCATAAGTTCCAATATAAGTTTGGCAGTATTGAATCACTAGAACATGATCCAAATTGTTCATCCACTTTAAATCAAAAAACAATTAAGTCACATATATGTGAAATTCTTGAAGGTGGAGATAGAGCCTTTAAGTTACGAGAACAAAAATATAATTTAGCTTCCTAAATAAAAAGACCGCCTAAGCGGTCTTTTTTTCTATTATCATCAAGCCACAGGCGCTAATGTAAACAATACCTGCCCTGTTTTTACGGTTTGCCCTTTTTCAATAGTAATTGCATCTACACGCATCCGTTCAGGTGCAATGATCGGGATTTCTATTTTCATCGCTTCAATCACTGCAAGCGTTGCACCCTCCTCAACGATATCTCCCGATACACATTCTATTTTCCAGATTGAACCTGGCATATGAGACTCTACCGCACAGCCTCCTTCTGGAATTGCGACTGTATCACCATCATCCACAGCATCCAGACTTTCAGATACATATTCGACGAGTCCTGCTTCATGCCACCGTCTACGCTCTGCATCAAAGTTGGTTTGTTGTATGTCCTTAAACGTTTGAATACTCTCTTGATTAGCTTTCAGGAATTCATTGTATTCTTTGAGATTCAATACACCATCTTCGATACGCAATTGCAATCGACCTGCCTTGAAGTCCTCACGCATTTGCATCAGTTCATCTTCAGAAACTTCGTAAAACTTCACCTGATCAAAGAAGCGTAATAACCATGGTTTACCATCTTCAAAGTCTGGGTTTTTACGGTAGCGACTCCACATTTGTGTAGTTCGTCCAACCAGTTGGTAACCTCCAGGACCTTCCATACCATAAACACACATATATGCACCGCCGATACCGACTGCATTTTCAGGTGTCCAAGTTCTTGCAGGATTATATTTGGTGGTGACCAGACGTTGACGAGGATCAAGTGGTGTCGCTACAGGTGCACCGAGGTAAACATCACCCAAGCCCATCACTAGATAATGCGCACTATAAACTACATCTTTGACTGCTTGCTTTGATGCCAAACCATTGATACGGCGAATAAATTCTACATTATCAGGACACCATGGTGCATCGGGGCGCACAATTTGTGTATAACGTTCAGTGGCCAATTGAGTTTGTGAATCTTCCCAAGCCAATGGCAGATATACAGTTCGCGATGCAACCTGCATCTCCTGAATATCAGGCAACTCAGCTTCTGCCTGTTTTAACTTTTCGAGTAGTTCCAGTTGATCAAGCTGAATTGAATCAAAGTGGATTTGTAGTGAACGAATACCAGGTGTCAGATCAATAATCCCTTGAATATCCTGCTCTTTCACCCATTGCATTAAAGCATGAATACGGAAACGTAAATTCAGATCCAGAACCAATTCGCCATATTCCACCAACAGATAGCTATTTCCTGCTGGACGATAGGTCACACCTGGTTTATCTGCTTCTGCATCAAGTACTGCCAATACTGCATCAGCCAAAGTTTCTGTTTCAGCAGTCAAAACAGGACTAAAATCGACTAAGCTGGTATCTGCAGTTATCATACTTTGATGATATTTCTGGTCTAAACGTTTTGCTTGCGCATAACTTACAGGTACAAACCTGACCTTATCTCCTGCTTTGAGTTGTCCAATTTTCCAGAGTTCCGAATGAATAATCACGGCAGGACATACAAAGCCACCAAGACTTGGGCCATCAGGCCCTAAAATAATCGGCATATCACCAGTGAAATCAATTGCACCGATTGCATAGGCATTGTCATGAATATTAGACGGATGCAGACCAGCCTCACCCCCATCAATACGTGCCCATTCAGGCTTTGGTCCGATTAAACGAACGCCTGTACGGCTTGAGTTATAGTGAATTTCAAACTCATTGGCAAAAAAAGTATCAATATCCTGTTTGGTAAAGAAATCTGGTGCACCATGTGGTCCGTACATCACTGCAATTTCCCAGTGGTGTGAAAAACTCGGAATCTGCTGTTCTGCCAAAACCTGAACCTGATCTGATGAATATTCATTGATCGGTAACATATCGCCAACCAGCAAATTACGTCCTGCATGCCCACCAAACTGACCTAAAGTAAATGTTGCCTGTGAGCCCAGATATTCAGGAACATTCAACCCACCTTTGATGCCAATATAACTTCGACACCCCGTACTAATTGTTCCACATTTTAAAACCTGACCTTTTTTGACATTAATACTTTGCCACATCGGAACATCTTTACCATCCAGTTTCGATGGCATATCTCCGCCCGTGATCACAATCTGGCTATCACAGTGGAATTTTAGTGTAGGTCCCTGCAAAGTACATTCAAGACCCGCAGTATTGCTATCATTGCCCAAAAGCTGGTTGGCAACAGTCAGACTCAATGGATCAATCGCACCTGATGGTGGCACACCCACATCCCAATATCCCAAACGACCTGTAACATCCTGAATCGAAGTTTGAATACCTGATTGCAGCACCTCTATTTTTTGAACTTTCCATTCAAAGGTATTGAGGAATCTTGTAGTTTGAGTACCCGCATGGAATACATCACAGGCAACAATATTTTGTAAATACTCCAGATTGGTTTCGATTCCTGCGATTTGTGTATTTGCCAGACTCGTTGTCATCGCCGCAATCGCAGATTCACGATCGTCTGCAGTCACGATAATTTTAGCTATCATCGGGTCATAAAATGACGAAACACTGGAACCTGTCTCCACCCACGTTTCAATACGTGCCTGTTGATCAAAATTCACATGCGTGAGCAAGCCTGCACAAGGCTGAAACTGTTTAACCGGATCCTCAGCATAAAGACGGACCTGAATCGAATGTCCTTTAGGTTGTAACGTACCTGTAGGCGCTTGCCAGTCTCCACTGGCTAAAGTCACCATCCATTCTACAAGATCTACTCCAAACACCTGCTCAGTAACACCATGTTCAACCTGTAGTCGAGTATTCACTTCAAGGAAATAAAACGCTTGAGTTTCAGTATCCATGACAAATTCAACAGTACCTGCCGAACGATAATGGACTGATTGCATGAGTTGAATTGCGACTTGTTGCAGGTACTCGCGTTGTTCATCACTAATATGTGGTGCAGGTGTTTCTTCAATAACTTTCTGGTTACGGCGTTGTACAGAACAATCTCGTTCACCCAGTGCCAAAACTTGCCCTTGACCATCACCAAAAATTTGTACTTCGATATGACGTGCATGTTGTACGAATTTTTCCAGATACAGCCCAGCATCCTTAAAATTGGCTTGAGCCAGATAGGAAACAGTTTGATAGGCATCTTTGAGTTCATCCTCATTCCAGACTAGGCGCATACCGATACCACCACCACCTGCGGTACTTTTTAACATGACAGGATAGCCAATACGCTTTGCTTCTGTTAGAGCTTCTGTCTCATCTGCCAGCAACGAACTACCAGGAAGTAGCGGGACATGACTTTTAATCGCAAGTTCACGTGCGGTATGCTTCAGCCCAAAGTCTTTCATCTGACTGGATGTCGGCCCAATAAATGCAATTCCCTGATTTTCACAAAGATCACAAAATTCAGCATTTTCAGACAAAAAACCGTAGCCGGGATGAATCGCTTCTGCACCCGTCTGTTTCGCAACTTCAAGGATTTTTTCAATATTTAAATAGCTTTGATTGGCAGGTGCAGCACCTATACAAAAAGCTTCATCTGCCAGTGTCACATGCAATGAATCACGATCAGCTTCAGAGTAGACTACAACTGAAGCTATTCCTAATTTTTTCAGTGTACGAATAACACGGCAGGCAATCGCGCCACGATTGGCGATCAGAACTTTTTTAAACATGATTTAAGCTCCTGCACCTTCATGAACGACCAGTTGGATTTGTGTAGGGTTATAGGCATTACACGGATTGTTTAACTGCGGACAGTTGGAAATCAGTACGATTAAATCCATTTCAGCCTGTATTTCTACATATTTTCCAGGTCCTGAAATACCATCATCAAACTTTAGATGCCCATCTGAAGTTACAGGAACATTCATAAAAAAATTAATATTGGGTCCAATATGCCTTACGTTTAATTGATATTTTTGAGCGATTGGATGCCTTGCCAGTGCATACATAAAATTGTTACGACAACTATGCATTGGATATTTATCCAGCGCATAACGCACGGTGTTACTTTCACATGAACATGCACCACCAATCGTGTCATGACGCCCACAGTTGTCATCATGAATGACTGCAATTGGACGCCCCAGATTACTGTATAAAGTTGTCCCTTTCTCAAGATAAATCTGTTGATTCATCGCTAGAGTATCTGTCGCACTGTAACGTTCTTCCGGGTTCTCGGCTGAAATAAACAAGGTATCAACCGCCTGATTGCCCTCTAAATCTACAATACGAAAATATTGTCCTTTCTTTACTTCACACATCCATGCTTCACCAGCAGGACACACTTCGCTCAATACTGCTTTCTTAAAATTTTGTAAAATGCTCATGATTTTTCTCCTGCTTTCCTAGATTGCGTAGTAACGGGCATTGTTCGCAAATGCACGCCGGTTTTGCTGGCACGAATCTCGGCAAATATCTGTTTCATTTAAAGGCAATGCCTTAAATAACTTCATTTGCACATCGGCAGGTTGATATTGACTAATATTGTCTAATGCATGTGGTGCAGCTGACAGAAACACCAGACAATTCATTTCAAAACGTAGTTCAATGATTTGATCCGTGTTATCTGAGCTTATATAAGAAAGTGATCCCTCATCATCGGGTGTTACTTTGGAGAACAAATTAACTGTTGCACTTAAATCAACCTGACCTAAGGCAAACTTACTCATTTCAACCAGAAGTCCGTCCTGTGCACTTTGGTACATATCATTACGCGCATCCTGAAAAGTTCGTTGACCATATTTTTTTTCAATCTGGATGGCTGTACTCGGGGCGCAAATCACATCATTCCAGGCATGATCATCATGGACGAATGAAGCCATGACGCGCCCCAAATCAGAATAAAGTACGTTGGATGCTGTCAAGTATGCTGTATGCTGTCCTTTTAAACTGTCTGGCATATTGAAGCGTTCTAATTTATCTTCTGCATTTACACAAAATATGGACACATTGGCATTTGCACCGAGTGCCTGAAATTGCAAGATCGTACCCTTTTGAATGCGACCAGACCAGTGATGTCCACCTGGCAAAATTTCACTCCAGATCTCTTGATTATTATGATAATTCGTAGTGTTCATAGCCACTCCTGTTCGGATAGTTTTTGACTTCCTCCCGGGCTTTTATCCCTCCGTGTAGTTCGCAATGAACCGTGAACTCTCGGTCCAGACATACAAAAATGTATCGGAACCCTAGATCACTTTTTCTTGTTATAGATAAAGCAAAGGACGTGCCAATCTAGTATTACGTTTTTAGTGAAAAGTAATATTGTTTCTGGTCAATTAAAGGGCAATTTAAATGAAGATTTTTTTGACTGCACAAAAAATTGGCAGTTTTGCTTTGTGATGATGTTATACAGTGATCCAATATGATTCTGGATATCAACGGATAAAAAAGTGATTTAAAATGATTAAAGCAACAGTAAATAAACTGCCTCACTAAGTTTGATGGTTTAAATCCAGGAACAATAAAAGGCTTAACTTAATAGGCAGGAATCAGCCTCAATACCAATAGTAGTTAAACATATTAGCGTATCTGACATGGGTAGATATTCCAAATCATCAACACAATGACTCATATTGGAATGATTTATATCTGAACCATACAAATAATTGCTAAAAGCTATGCTATTCCCCTATACCTTTGATCTTTAATTATAAATTAAAACTCGAATGCCTTACTTTATTCTGCCTCCAATCATCCTTTTCAAAGCCAGTGAGTCCTTTAAAGCCTAAATTGCCTGTTCTAACTTGCTATAAAATAAAAAATACGATTTATAGCTTTAGTGTATTTTACCTTTATGTAACTGTATTTTATTGAAAATTTTAAAATCAGCCTGACATGAAATATANAATTATAAATATAAATCAAATAGATATCTCAAGACACAAAAACTTTATTGTTTTAGATTATCAAGTGTTTATCTTTTATATTATATCGTATACGATATAATATAAAAGAATGGTTAAGGAAAACGCTATGTCAGGACAATTCAAAAAGCAGTTATCACTCATGGATCTCACTTTCATTGGGCTCGGGGCAATTTTTGGATCAGGGTGGTTATTCTCGGCGAGCCATGTCGCTTCACAAGCTGGTCCAGCTGGAATATTTTCATGGTTAATTGGTGGTTTTGCCGTTTTAATTTTAGGGATTATCTATTGTGAGCTTGGCGCCGCCTTACCTCGTGCAGGTGGGATTATCCGATATCCAGTTTTCTCTCATGGTCCCATGCAAGGCTATTTGTTAGGCTCAATCACAGTCATTGCTTTTTCCAGCTTGATTGCAATTGAGGTTGTTGCAGCCAGAGAATATGCAGCAGCCTGGTTCCCCTCTCTTACAACAGTAAACAATGGTGTCCGATCCCCCACAATTGCAGGATGGTTATTCCAGTTTGCTTTATTATGTTTTTTCTTTGCACTGAATTACTTCAGTGTTAAAACTTTTGCAATCGCAAACAATATCGTCAGTATATTAAAGTTCGCAGTTCCATTACTGGTCATCGTCGCTTTACTTTATCATTTTAAACCCGAAAATTTTTCAGTTACCGAATTTGCACCAATGGGGGCACGTGGAGTAGAAAGTGCTGTCTCGGCAGGTGGTATCATTTTCGCTTATTTAGGTTTAACCCCTATTATTTCTGTTGCCAGTGAAGTTAAACGGCCTCAATTTACCATTCCCTTTGCTTTAATCTTATCTGTCCTGCTTGCTACTGTGATTTATATTGTCCTGCAAATTGCATTTTTAGGTGCTGTTCCTACCGAAATGTTAGCAAATGGCTGGCATGGACTAAGCGACAAATTCCCTCTACCGTATCGAGATATTGCGATGTTGTTAGGTTTAGGCTGGCTCGCGATGTTAGTTGTTAGTGATGCTATTATTTCACCTTCTGGTTGCGGCAATATTTACATGGCAGCAACGCCGCGTGTGATTTATGCCTGGTCAAATAGTAGTACATTTTTCAAGATATTTACCAAAGTTGACACCAAGTCCGGGATTCCACGTTATGCACTTTGGCTAACTTTTTTCTTGTCATTATTCTGGACTATGCCTTTTCCATCATGGGAAAAGCTGATCAGCGTCGTTTCCGCAGCATTGGTATTAAGCTATGCCATTGCTCCTGTAACTGTAGGCGCACTACGTCGAAATGCACCTGAACTCCCCCGGCCATTCCTTGTAAAAGGTTTCTCTTTCCTCGGTCCTGTCTCTTTTATCATTGCAACTTTTATTGTCTATTGGTCAGGATGGAATGTGGTCTCCTGGTTACTTGGCTCTCAACTGCTCCTGGTAATTTTCTATATTATTTTCAAACGCTTTGTTCCAACCCATGAAGTGAGCTTTGCCCAGCAATTAAAATCCTCAGCCTGGCTGATCTGCTATTATATTTTAATGATCATTGTTTCGTATCTGGGCTGCTTCGGGCAAGGTGCAAGTCATATCATTTCAGAACCATATGACACGCTGCTCGTCACCGTTATTGCTTTGATCTGTTATTACTGGGGAATCCATTCTGGTTTGCCAAAAGCACTCATTAAAGAAGACAATGAGGCTTAGATTCCAAAAACTGGTTTTTTAATTCTTTGACTCTTTTTATCGAATATCAATTTAATATGGACTCAGTAAATTGAGTCCATATTTTTGAATAAAGCCTTTACTTCCAACCAAAATCAAATCAGCAAATAAAACTTGTTATTCTAATTTACTAATCAAAAACATATGCTATTTCAACCACCTTTAACCGTATATGTTAACCGGTATAAACTCGGTGACATTCCTGTGTGTATTTTAAATTGACGGCAAAAAGCACTGTGATCACTATATCCGCATCGTAATCCAATTTCTGTAATCGGTAAATCTGTCGCCAACATTTCAGTTGCAGCCTGCAACCTGATTTTACTAATCATCTGCCTAGGAGTGAGATGGTATATTTTTTTGCAATACCGCTCTAGTTGAGCAACTGAAACCCCTACTATTTTAGTTAAATCTGCCAATGTGATCGTTTCAGAATAATTATTCTTGATATATTCTTCAACTTGAACCATTTTGTAAAATGCAGGATGAGTATTTTCAGGAACATTTAAATCATGTGAAATTCCTGCGATAGCAACGAGTTGACCTGTCTCGTCATAAAGAGGCTCTTTATAAGTTAAACACCATCCTGATTGATTTTTGGCGTATAAATGCAATTCTAATTGTTCAGATAAGCGTTTGTTCTTGCGAATAACTTGCATATCTTGCGAAGTATAAATCTGCCCAAATGGAGCTGGAAAAATCTGTTCGGATGTTTTTCCTATGACTATATTTTTATCTTTTAGTCCACAACGAGTACTTAGTGTCTGATTAACAAATAAATAATGGGCTTGTGTATCTTTAATAAAAAATACAGTTGATGATAAGGCATCCAGTAGTGGCTCTATGGTTTTGATATCTTTTAAGAAATGATCTAAAGTTGATGTAAGTCGAGGAAGATAAGCCAAAGACATTTTTAGAGCAGACAAATATATGATTTCTCTACTCTAGTTTATTTTATGGCTGATTTAAAGTAGAAGATTGCAAAGAAATTAGACTCTTAGCGCGAGTAGGTAAAAGTGGTGGTCTGGAGTTCGGAACTTGCCACCCAAATATAAATCGGGCTGCTGCTGCACATGTACTTCCTTGACAGGCTCCCATACCGCAGCGTGTATGTAATTTTGCATCCACCCAGCAACTACGCTCTACAACTTTTGAAAACGTTACATCTTCACAACGACAAAAAATTGTATCAGACTGGGCAAGTGTTTTTAATTCTTCCCGCAAACTAAAACTTTGCTGAAGTATATCGGCGAATTTTTGATAATGTTGACGTTTTTTAAATAACCTGCTTGCTAAATCCATTTGTCCTGTTGCGGCAAAGCCTGCTATCTCGCCTTCAACTAATGCCAATTCACTACCCCCAAATCCAGTACATTCACCCGCTGCAAAGATTTGATCTTGTGACGTTTGCTGTAACTCATTCACGACGATTGCCTGGTTTTCAATATCGCAATTTAATAACTGTGCCAACTGTATATTCGGTATCAATCCAAAACCACAAGCCAGATGATCACATTCAATCTCAACTATTCCTTTCGGGGTTTGTAATTTTACCCGTTCAAGTTTTTCTGTTCCAATCGCCTCTAGTATATAACTGTCAGTTTTATATAACTGATGTGGTAGAAACAGGGCCTGAATTAATTTAGCTGGCCAACGCCATAATTGATAAGCAAATTTATGTACCGAAGATTTATTTGCCTGCTCAGCAATATATAACACCTGAGCACCAACTTTTCGTGCTGTATCGGCACTGGCAAGTAATAATGGTCCTGACCCTGCGATAACAATACGCCTGTTTTTTACAGGAGTCCCTGCCTTGATCAATGCCTGTAACCCACCAGCTCCTGTTACACCTGGTAATGTCCAGCCAGGAAAAGGTAAAAATAGCTCCCGAGCGCCAGTACATAAGATCAGTTTCTGATAATTTAGAACAACACTCAAATCCGCCAATTCGACCAATAACTGTCCTGAAGCTGGTGCTGCAACAATTTTTGCACTCGTCAAGATCTCTATATTTTTTGACAATAAAATTTTCTGTTGCATTTCTTGTGCAATTTCAGGTGTAGCCAAAACTGTTCCTGAGCGCCAGATCTGCCCCCCCATGGCAGGATTATTATCTAAAATGGCAATACTTTGCCCACTACGTCCTGCTGTTATTGCTGCTGCCAAACCTGCAGGACCAGCCCCAACAATAACAATATCATATTGTTTTTTCATCGCAGCGTTTCCACCTTCATTCCATGTTGACATAGCGTTTGACAAGCTAAAACTCTTTTCCCATTAATTGTGACACGGCATTCCTGACATACGCCCATACCACAAAATGGAGTGCGTTTTTCACCAGTTACCGATATACGGCTTGTTATAATTTCCGCTTGAAAAATCGCCGCTGCCACTGATGTCCCTTCTGGTACTGAAACCAAGTGTTCATTGATACATAGCTGTACTAATTTATCCATGACTGATTCCTTTTTGCACTAAAACGTTGAGGTAAGAACGGTTCAGGATCAATCTCAAATGCAAGATTACAAATATGCGAGGCGATCAGACGTCCTGTTCCTGTCGCCGTTGTCACCCCCAACCCCTCATGTCCCACTGCCAGATAAACAGATGAATAATCTGGATGCTGACCAATAACAGGAATGCCATCCGGGCTTGCAGCACGAAATCCCGTCCATGCTCTAATAATATTTAAATCCGCCAATTCTGGAAAATAATCAATCGCTTCTGTTAAAACACGGGTAAATACTTCAGGCTCTACCCGTGGATCAGTCGTTGCAAACTGTCTCGAAGAACCAATAAATAATTGCCCCGTCGGACGAGGCTGAATATTACATGCAACCGAAATACCACTGGTGGCTTGCGTACTTGCAGCATATGCCAAGGCAACAAGGGTATGACTTAGTTTGATTTCAGGATAACGGTCAGTTATTGCCAGATGCCCTTTTTTAGGCTCGATAGGAAGTTCAGGAAAAAAATCCGTAACATTAATTCCATTGGCAATCACGATGTTATCGGCTTTTAGCCACGCTCCATCGCTCAGTTGCACTCGATTTTCCTCAATCATTACAACCTTGGCATTGATCGTCTGGATCAAGTCTGGAAATTGTTTTAAAAACCATTCAGCAGCACAGGGGGCATACAAGATGCCATCATCAAGAACTTCTAACCCGCCATATAAACCTGCTTTCAAATGTGGAACAAGATCATATATTTCATCTTGTTTGATCAATCTACAGCGGATACCTCTTTCAACTAAACGGTGATATTTTTCATGTGCAGTTTTTACTTCTTCAGGGCTACTGGCTAACCATAAAGTTGGGGTTGGACGATAAGCACATTCTTCAGATAATTTATCACCTAACTCATGCCATAATTGAACTGACCAATGACTTAAATCCAATTCTGGTTTTAGGTCATCCATAATCACCAGATGCCCCATTCCAGCTGCAGTCGCCCCCCCTATTCGTGCATCTAAAACTTTTACAGTTAATCCCTGACGGGCTAACTCATACGCACATGCTGCACCGACTATTCCCGCACCGATGACAATCACATCGGTTTTCATAGCTGGATGCCCCATGCATATGGATCACGTTCATCCATAATCAGCGTTGTTTCAGCACTAATATATGCTTCACCCCGAATCGTCGGAATAATATAACCATCACCTTGCTCATAACTGGCAATAAACTGGCTTCCAATAATACTTTCTTGTCGCCAAAGTTCACTCGCCCCTAGCTTGCCTTCGGCAGCCAGACAAGCCACTTTGGCACTGGTTCCCGTTCCACAGGGAGAACGGTCATAAGCTTTGCCTGGACAAAGTACAAAACTTTTACTATCTGCCTGTTCTGAATGAGTAAATAATTCGATATGATCAATTTCCTGACCATCTTTCGCTGTAATTTTTTGTTTGGATAAAGCTTGACGTATAGCCCATGCATAATCTGTTAATTGCTCTAGATTATCACTTGCAACCTTTTGACCATGTTCACTAACAAGAAAAAACCAGTTTCCTCCCCAGGCAATATCGCCAACGACTTTACCATAAGCAGGAACATCGACTTCCACAGCCTTTTGATAGCGATATGAAGGTACATTTCTAACACTTACAGAGTGATCCTCATGTAAAGTTGCTTCTATATCCCCCACTGGGGTTTCGATGATATGTGTTCCTGCTTGAATTTTTCCAAGATGTGCTAGCGTAACAACCAGACCAATTGTTCCATGACCACACATTCCAAGATATCCAGAATTATTGAAAAATATGACACCAGCACTTGCTTTAGGGTTAACAGGTTCACATAACAATGCACCGACAAGAACATCATTTCCTCGTGGTTCAAGCATGACTGCTGTACGGTATTGATCGTATTGTTCAGATAAAATTTTACGGCGGCTTTGCATGTCACCACGACCAAGATCAGGGAAGCCATCCAATACAACTCGGGTCGGTTCACCCCCCGTATGTGAATCCAAAATTTTTACTGTTTTCATTGAAGAGATCCATTTCCTTTTTTTCTAGGATGCCTCAACAGAAGAATACTGGCTTGATAGTTTTAGGGTTAAACGATGACGAATTCAGCATAATGAAAATATGAAAAATAGTTTTTTTTTTAATGAGCCAAATATTGGCTAATAAAAAGTTATATCAAGTATTTCTAACTCTAGTTTGATTTTTGAAGTAGAAAGTCAGCCTGTTCTAATCAATATTTTATGGATAAAACAATTTCTATCTGGAATAAANCATCTTTATAGTGACTAGCTAAAATAAGAACTTGAAAAAATAATAT
>NZ_OOGT01000251.1 GCF_900323515.1 Acinetobacter stercoris
ATTTTTACATAATAAGTTACTTATTTTTAAATTATTTTTTCTAATTATAAACACTATAAAAATAGTCTTTAAGATAGTTCTCATATCCTACTATTTATATGTTCTAAGTCTTATTTTTATGTAAAAGAACGATATTTGAAATATTAAATTCGGGATAAACAAATGGGGCGTATTCAAGCCCCATTCTAATCAAATATCTGAAGTCTTATTTTGCTTTCAAAGCAGCAATCAATTTCTGGTGCAACCCGCCAAACCCTCCGTTTGACATGATTACAACAGCATCACCCTCGCCTGCTTCATTTACAACTGTTTGAATGATTTCTTCCAGTGAGCGGGCAACAACAGCTTTGTTTGGTGCAGCGTCAATTACAGGTTGTAAATCCCAGTCTAGGCCTTCAGGTTGATACCAGATTACCTCATCAGCCAAACGCGCGGAATGTGCCAAGCCATCTTTATGGCTACCCATGCGCATGGTATTGGAACGTGGTTCGATGACTGCCCAAAGTTTACGTCCACTTAAACGCTTATGCGCGCCGTCCAGTGTTGTTTCGATGGCTGTAGGATGGTGAGCAAAGTCATCATATACTTCGATGCCATTGACGGTATCAAGCAACTCCATGCGGCGTTTTACCCCACCAAAGTTGGACAAGGCTTCACATGATTGTGCAATTGAAACACCAACATGTTCTGCTGCGGCAATGGTTGCTAGCGCATTAGCTACACTGTGTTGCCCTGTCATTGTCCATTTTACTTCACCTTGTACTTGCCCATGCTGGAGTACTTTAAAATGGGAGCCATCTGCTGAAATCAGTTCGGCATAGACTTCTGCTTTGTCATTTGCTTCTAGAGAAGTACGGACAACTGGTGTCCAGCAGCCCATTTCCAATACTTCATCAATATTACTTTCAGTGATTGGGGCAATGATACGACCCTCACTCGGGATAGTACGCACCAGATGGTGGAATTGTTTTTGGATTGCAGCCAGATCATCGAAAATGTCAGCGTGGTCAAATTCGAGATTATTTAAAATCGCAGTTTTTGGATGGTAATGTACAAACTTAGAACGTTTATCAAAAAATGCTGAGTCATATTCATCTGCTTCAACACAGAAATATTGACCACCACCTAAACGCGCACTTTCAGTGAAACCTAGTGGAACACCACCGATCAAAAAACCCGGATTTAAACCAGCCTGATCAAGTACCCATGCCAACATAGTGGTTGTTGTGGTTTTTCCGTGTGTACCTGCGACGCCGAGTACATGCTTGCCTTGTAATACATGATCAGCCAAGAACTGGGGACCTGAAATATAAGGTAAACCTTCATTTAACATGTATTCAACTGCATCAATACCACGCTTCATGGCATTGCCTACAATCACAAGATCTGGATGCGGTTGTAAATGACTACGGTCATAACCTTGCATTAGGGTAATGCCTGCATTTTCGAGTTGGGTAGACATTGGCGGGTAAACGTTTTGATCAGAACCTGTCACCTTATGTCCTAAATCACGCGCCAAAAGCGCAAGTGAACCCATAAAGGTGCCACAAATACCCAAAATATGCAGATGCATTCGTTTTAACTCCACTGCTTTTATAGACACATCACTTTGTTTTGGTGGTGTTGTCATTATTGACTCAATTTAAAGGCAACGATAGCAAGGGTTTGCTTGAAAAGATAGTTTTTCTTGTAAGGAAAAACTAAAATTCAGAGCTCATATTTTTTTATTGGGAGTTTTTTAATTGTATAGTTGTTTCCGCATAGAAAAATACACTATCTTCTTCACCATTTTGTAGAAATTTAACAACTTTATTTAATGGAAATATAAAGTTTTCACCATCTGTCAGAACTGCAGCAATCGCAATAGAATATTCCAGATTTTTAAAAAGCTTAGGATTTATTTCTTTTGCTGTTTCATAGTCCACCCAATACCATGTTCTTTTTTTATCGTTTTTTCTTATTGTTTCTCCAACATATGCTCCTGTACGTAAAATAGTTTTAAACTTTAGATTATCCGATATTAGATTTAAATCATTCATTCTTACATTCGATAGGTAAGTATCAATAAGCTTTAAACTTTCAATTGAATAGTCCAGTTTTTTAGGATTCAGGGTATTAAATTTATATACAGGATCTTTTTTTTCACTATAGAACATGTGTGCTAGATCAGATAAGGCTTCATTTTGATTGGATAAATTTAAGTCAACTGCATAACTCATATTGGTTGAGAACAATAAAATAATTGCTAAAAATATTTTTTTCATATAATTCATTCGTTTCGGTAGTTTTAATAAATTACAAATTTTAATATAAGATTATTACAAGTTCTGTGGGGGTAAATAAATTTGAATGTCTCTTTACTTGCTTTAGGTTTTCTTATCATCTCCAACTGTTTTATGACTTTGGCATGGTATGGGCATCTCAAATTTTTACACAATGCTCCGCTCTGGCAAGCTATCCTTTGTGGTTGGGCAATAGCCTTACTTGAATACAGCTTTATGATTCCAGCGACACGTTTACTTGCCGCACATGGCTGGTCGATGGGACAAATGAAAATTACACAGGAAGTAGTGACTTTATTGGTTTTTGTGCCATTTATGATTTTTCTGTTTAAACAACCATTTAAGTTGGACTACTTATGGGCAGGACTGTGTTTATTCGGTTGTGTGTATTTTGTATTTAGAAGTCAGTAGATATATTTTAATTTTTGTGAGTTTAAAACTTCTTCTCTTTCTAAAGAGAGAAGTTTTATTTTACAAGGAGAGATTGATGATTGAGTAATTTTAGCCTTTACACAATCAAATTTACTTCACGCTAACTTATTTCCAGACATTTTCCTAAAAAATATTAAAAATAAGTGTCCTATCCTCTCTGTTTAATTTTCGTAAGATGAAAAATCAGTCTATAATAACGAGCTTCTTAATTCTAAAGCTTGGCTCTGGTCGAGATTTATCATTTTTACTTCAGTCTCTGGAACATTAGCAATGAATGCGGACGCAAACGCTCAACCACTTGTTGGAATTATTATGGGGTCTCAATCGGATTGGGCAACCTTGGAAAACACAGCCAATATGCTCAAGCAGCTTGGTGTTCCTTTTGAAGCTGAAGTCGTTTCTGCGCATCGTACCCCAGACCGCTTATTTGAATATGCTGAAACTGCACGTGAGCGCGGTATACAAGTGATTATTGCAGGTGCTGGTGGTGCAGCACATTTACCTGGAATGTGTGCTGCAAAGACTGATTTACCTGTACTCGGTGTACCTGTCAAATCATCCATTTTAAATGGTGTCGATTCTCTTTTATCTATTGTGCAAATGCCTGCTGGTATCGCTGTAGGAACGCTTGCAATAGGTCCAGCTGGTGCAACCAATGCGGCAATTATGGCAGCACAGATTTTAGGTCTAACTCGCCCTGAAATCGCGAAAAATGTTGCGGATTTCCGTGCCGCACAAACAGACAAGGTTGCGAGTCATAATATTCCTGGTCAAGCTTAAAACGAGACAAAAGATATGGATAAAACCATCGGGATTTTTGGTGGTGGGCAACTCGGTCGAATGATGGCACAAGCTGCTCTTCCACTGAATATTCAATGTACTTTCTTTGAGGCAAGTACAGATTGCCCCTCAGCTGCGTTAGGTGAGGTAATTTCTTCAAAATCTGAAAATGGCTTGAAAGAATTTATAGCAAGTGCTGACGTATTTAGTCTGGAGTTTGAAAATACTCCGCTTTCAGATGTAGACGAACTCACAAAAAGCAAAGCTATACACCCTCCTCGTCAGGCTCTAGCAACAGCACAAAATCGTCTGCTTGAAAAAGCATTGTTTGATAAGCTAGACATTCCTGTTGCACCGTATAAAGCTGTAGATTCACTGGAAAGCTTAACATCTGCGGTTGATGAACTGGGCTTACCAATCGTACTCAAAACTGCGACTGGTGGTTATGATGGTAAAGGTCAGTTTGTATTACGTTCTGTTGATCAAATTGATCAGGCTTGGAAAGAGCTTGGCCCTGCGAAAAGTTTGATTGCGGAAAGTTTTGTAACTTTCTCACGTGAAGTCTCAATTATCGCTGTACGCGGGATAAATGGTGAAGTGAAGACCTGGGCTTTAGCAGAAAACCATCATCATCATGGTATTTTGTCACACTCTATTGTCCCTGCACCAAACAGTGCTGATTTACAACCTGTTGCCCAAGATTATATTACTCGCCTCTTGAATCATTTGAATTATGTTGGCGTGCTCACTCTTGAGCTGTTCGTAACAGATAAAGGTTTATATGCCAATGAAATGGCACCACGTGTGCATAACTCTGGGCATTGGTCGATCGAAGGTGCTGTTTGCTCGCAGTTTGAAAATCACATTCGTGCAGTTGCAGGTTTGCCATTGGGCTCAACTGATGTTGTACGTCCAACAGTAATGATCAATATTATTGGCAAGCATCCAAAAACTGAAGATGTTTTGGCATTGAGCGGAGCACATTTACACCTTTACAATAAGGCAGAACGTCCAGGGCGTAAACTTGGTCATATTACCCTAATGCCAGTAAATCAAAGTGAATTGCTGATTTTATGTCGTCAATTAGCGAAAATTTTACCTGAACCTTTAGCATTAAGTGAAGATATGAGCATTTAAACGTAAGTTTGTATGCTAAAAAAGCAGTCATAGTATGGGCTGCTTTTTTTATGTTTTATCTTCAGGCATGATGCCTTCTCCTGATATTTCACCAACAAATTTTTCATTTTCTTGTTCTCATTATTCTAAATACCAATATCCTAAATATAATATTTATCCACATTGTTTAAATTTAAACAATGAATTCAAAGTTGGTTTTATTTTTGAATTTAAATCTCGATAATCTTTTGGAGTCTAAAGTTATCCACATTTTGTTTTAAATTTAAAAGTTATCCCCAATGAATTTAAAATGTTACTGGAACATAGGGAC
>NZ_OOGT01000258.1 GCF_900323515.1 Acinetobacter stercoris
ACGTATATGATTCTGATAGCAATCATATCAAAAACAAAGATGATAATATCGATAGTTATATGAGTACCATCGTGACGGGATATGCAACTATATTAGCTACTTGTTTAGCTGAACATCCAGAAATTGAAGTTACCAATTAAAAGCTAGAACAGAAATTTATTATATTGAAAAATAACTATTAATTTTAAATAATTTATTAAATTATCGAAAGTCTACAATTTTCAAAATTATTTTTTGTAGACTGTTGAAATGCAAAAGTAAACAAATGATTGCAATACAATGCAACCTTTAACTATGATAAACTATTGAAAATACAAACGAATGCAATCTATGCCAATTCAGTACAGACTAAGCGGATTTTACTTTTTCTATTACTGCATTGTTGGTACATTTATGCCATATTGGAGTTTATACCTCCAGAATCAAGGCTTTAGCTATAAAGAAATTGGATTATTATCTTCTATAGCGATCATTACCCGATTTTTTGCACCATTTATTTGGGGATGGATTGCAGATAAATCTGGCAAACGAATGTTACTGGTTCGGATTGCTACATGGATGGAATCAACTATTTGGTTTTTAATATTCATTATTCCTAATGATTTTCAGTCTATTGCTTTATTGATGTTGATATTTAGCTTTTTCCAGAATGCTATTCTTGCCCAGTTCGAGGGAGTCACTTTATTTTGGCTCGGAGATAAAAGGGCCGAGCTGTATGGGAAAGTTCGCAAATGGGGTTCGATTGGTTTCATTGTAGGTGTATTTGTCATCGGTGCTTTATTGGAGTTTATCCCCATTTCGATGTTGCCAATCATGTTATTAAGTATTGCCTTTTTAGCTTTTATCTGGTCATTTTGTGTAAAAGAACCTACGTCTGCACCCACATCACAAAAGCTGTTAGAACCTTTATGGCCGATATTAAAGCGCCCAGTAGTTGTGGCATTTTTTTCTATTGAGTTCATTCTTTTATTCGCACAGGCTCCTTTTTATAGTTTTTATAGTAACTACTTAAAACAAGAAGATTTTACGACGACTGAAATTGGTTTTTTATGGGCTGTTGGGGTTGTTTCTGAAATTATTATGTTTGCTTATGCCAATATTTTTTTAAAACGCTTTTCATGGCGATATCTAGTAATAGTTTGTTTGATCATGACCAGTTTACGGTTCATTGTTGTTGGCTTGTTTCCTCAATCATTTTATATGCAATTTCTTTCTCAGACATTACATGCTTTTAGTTTTGGATTATTTCATATTATTGCAATGCGTATTATTTTTCAGAATTTTAGTGCAGGTCAGCAAGGTAGAGGTCAAGCGCTTTATAGTACAATGTGGGGCTTGGGGGTTGCTAGTGGCAGTATTTTGGCGGGGCACTATTGGCAAATATTTTCGGGTGAAATTGTATTTATGATTGCAGGATTAAGTGCTTTGCTTGGTTTAATCTTTGTTTGTTGTCTACCGAACCAGATTCAAACCAAGCATTAGAATAGATGTTAATCTTAAATTCCAATATTTGGATAAAATGTGAACCAGGGATGAGCCTGTTCAAGTTGTGAGGCAAGCTGCAATAATAAATCTTCACGACCAAAAGAAGCAACAAATTGAGAGCCTATAGGTAGATTTTGACTATTCCAGTATAAAGGTACTGACATTGCTGGTAGACCAGTAATATTGGCAAGTTGTGTAAAAGGAACCCATTCTAAATTTGTTTTGATCAGTTTCTCAATGAGTTTCCCTTTTGAAAGCAAATGGGTTTTTCCAACAGTGAGTAGTGTTTTTAATATAGGAATTTGCCATGTAGGTGTTTTAACCTCGCCATTTCTTGGTGCGATGGAGGATGTGGAAGGGATGAGGTATAGGTCATATTGTTCAAAAAACTCATTCATTTGAGTTGTATATTTGCCCCAATTATTTAAATTACCTATATAGTCAACTGCTGAGGATTTAGCACCTAAAGCTGCAATTGCCAGAGTATCAAGCTCAAAATCGCTATCTTTAACACCGAAATGTTCTTTCATATAGTTTAGGCTATAAGCACATTGGCTAAACCATGTGGTAATGAAGTCTTTTGCTAAAAGCATACCATCAATTTTGGGAGTGTCTTCTACAACATCATGTCCTAAAGATTCAAGGAATTTTGCTGTTTTTTCTATAGCCTGGATTGCATCAGATGAAACATGCGTTGCAATGGGAGAAGCCGTAGAGTATGCAATTTTAAGTTTTTTAGGTGGGCTTTTAATACTTTCCAGATAACTGCCATGCGGTGCCTGAATTGTAAATAATGAGCTTTTTTCAGCTCCATGTGTAATATCTAACATGGCTGCACTATCTCTTACACTTTTAGTTAAAACATGTTGCAATACTGCCCCATGCATAATTTCACTTCTATCTGGTCCCCAGGGAGTGCGCCCCCGGCTTGGTTTTAAACCAAATAAACCACAGTATGATGCTGGGATACGAATAGAACCTCCACCATCACTTGCACCAGCAATAGGAACAATACCCGATGCAACTGCTGATGCTGCTCCCCCAGAAGAACCACCACTATTATATTTTAAATTCCATGGATTACAGCAACTACCCCAAGCATCTGGTTCTGTTATTCCTTTAATACCTAGCTCAGGAGTATTGGTCAATCCAAAGTTAACTATGCCAGCTTTTTCCCAGCGATTCACGATTTCGGCATTCTGTTTGGCTGTATATCTTAAGCGTTTAAAACTATTTGAACCATAAGAGGTCTGGACACCTTTAAATTCCTGATGTAAATCTTTAGCAAGAAAAGGAACTCCAGCAAAAATTCCAGAGAGTGTGGTTGAAGTTGCACGACGTCTGGCTTGTTCATACATTGGAATGACAATGGCATTTAACTTTGGATTAATTTTTTCAGCTCTTTGAATCGCTATTTCTAATAATTCATGTGCCTGTATTTCTTTATTTTTGACTAATTCAGCTAAACCTAAGCCATCATATTGAATATATTCAGAATACTTCATTTTTATTGTCCATTGAATAGTGTCTATATCATGCCTAGATTATAGTCTACACACAATTGATTACGACCTTTTTCTTTTGCTTGGTATAAAGCATGATCGGCACGATTAATTAATTGCTGAAAGGGAACATAGTGTGGCATTGTTTGATGACTTAAACCAATACTGACGCTAATACTGATGCATTCGCCATTTTCAAGCAGGATCGGGGTATTGTATACAGCATCGCAAATGCGTTCAGCAATCTGAATACTTTGTTGAAGCGAGAGATTTTTTAATAAAATAGCGAACTCTTCACCACCTAATCTCCCAAATAGATCCTGATTACGCAAGTTGCTTTTTACAATTGTTGTAAAATTCTGCAAGACAAAGTCACCAATATGGTGACCGTATAAGTCATTAATTTTTTTAAAATGGTCGAGATCAAGTAATAATATGCTAATACTTTCGGCTATTTTTTTATTTGAAGATGATGCAACAACTCGCTCACTTTCTTCATAGAAAAATCGTCGGTTTAAGGTTGTAGTTAAACTGTCATGGTTGGCTAGGTATAAAATCTGATGATAAAGTTTTTGCCTGTTTAAACTGATAATGGATAAAGTGAGTGGACCAAGTGCAAGCATAAACAAACCGATTCTGATCGAAATTGCAGTAGCTAGATAAGCATCTGATGATTCTGCTATATAAAAAGCGCTTAAACTAGTATATAAAAATGTGACTACGAAACAATTGATGATGGTGACGTAGAATAAATTATAACTCAAGGATGCCCAAATCAGTGCTGCGATAGGGAACATGATTGAACCTGGGCCAATAAAAAAATGAGCAAATACGACTGATATAATAACAGCGCACAATGGCAAAACCTGTTTAATCTGAAAAGGTTGTTGTTTGATTTTCTTGTAATATTGTTGAATGATTTTTTTGCTTGGCAATGCCAGAATAATAGGTAAAAAAGTTATGATATTTAATATTTCACCTGTCCACCACATACCAAAATCAGTCCAGATCCTATCTAGTTGCATAAATGTGTTGGGTACATATGGGATTGTTGATACTGCAAATAATGCACCAACCAAACAGCCTCCAAATGCATTAAGTAAAAACAAGTAAAGAAAGGTAAGTCCTTTATTATATTGAGTATAATCAAGCCGAAAACTTTTTATGATTATTAAACTTACAAACACATTAGCCATATTGGCTAAGGTGAGAAAGAGGGTAAGAGTAAAGTCATTGCCGGTGATTAAATCGGCAGCCATATAACCTGTAAAACTGCCTAGCCAGCCTCCTACGTTCAGGAAGTTTGGATATCTTAAAAAAACACCAAGAAGTACCGCATTTGCAACCCATAACGTTGCTAAAAAAGAAAGTGGACGTCCAAGGATTCCCAGTAATGCACATAAGAAAATAATTATCCCGATCACGATAAATGATCGGGTATTTACTTTCATTTTTTGTGAATGAAGCTGAGTAAATATGGCCAATTTACAATCCCATGCAACGCACTAATTTTACTAATGTAAGAGAATTCACATTTTTAATAAAAATATTATAACTTTAAGGATTTTGTTTTTATAGTGAGAAATCAAATAGTTTTTTAAAAGAGAAAATGATGTAGATCAAGTTTATGCTTTTTCCCTGTTGTAAGCGAAAATTAAAATGATTGTTTTTATATGGTTAATTCAGAATGTTTTTTGCTTGAAATGTGCTAAGTTATATTTAACAGATCAAGAT
>NZ_OOGT01000260.1 GCF_900323515.1 Acinetobacter stercoris
AAATATTTATCTATACTTAGAATTGGATCGAGATCTCTCCCAGATTCATAAGCTCTAAAATCAATATGATATGAATCATCAAAACTTATTGTCATTTATTCTCAATAAAAAAAGCCCTACTTCACAGTAGAGCCTTTTTTAAACAATATCAATAACTTTATCTTATGTGTTACGCCACATTCCCTTCCAGGAAATCCTGTGCAAAGCGTTGCAGTACACCACCCGCTTCATACACATGTACTTCTTCTTCAGTATCCAGACGACAAGTTACTGGTACTTTGATCACTTCATTCTTACCATCAGCGGTAGAACGCTCAATCACCAAAGTCAGGTCAGAACGTGGTGCAATATTACCAATCACACTATACAACTCAGTGCCATCAAGCTTTAAGGTTTTACGGTCTGTACCCGCTTTAAACTCAAGTGGAAGTACGCCCATGCCTACCAAGTTGGTACGATGAATACGCTCAAAACCTTCAGCCACGATCACTTCAACACCAGCTAAACGCACACCTTTCGCAGCCCAGTCACGACTCGAACCTTGACCGTAGTCTTTACCTGCAATAATGATCAGGGGTTGCTTACGATTCATATAAGTTTCGATCGCTTCCCACATACGCATTACTTCACCTTCTGGCTCAACACGTGCTTTCGAACCTTGCTTGATCGTACCGTCTGAACGCACCACCATTTCATTGAACAGTTTCGGGTTCGCCAAAGTTGCGCGTTGTGCAGTCAAATGGTCGCCACGGTGTGTTGCATACGAGTTAAAGTCTTCCTCTGGTACACCCATTTTTGCCAAATATTCACCTGCTGCCGAATCCAGAATAATTGCATTCGATGGTGATAAATGGTCAGTAGTAATGTTGTCAGGCAAGATCGCAAGTGGACGCATATTTGAAAGTGTACGCGGTGCAGCAAGTGCCCCTTCCCAATATGGTGGACGGCGGATATAAGTACTTTGCGGACGCCAGTCATAAAGTGGGCTTGCTGCCTGTTCACGCTCACCCAAATCGAACATCGGGATATACACTTTACGGAACTGTTCAGGTTTAACCGATTTTTGCACTAGAGCATCAATCTCTGCATCTGACGGCCAGATGTCTTTCAGGTAAATTGGATTACCATCTTTGTCATTACCCAATGAATCTTTTTCGATATCAAAACGGATCGTTCCTGCAATCGCATACGCCACAACTAAAGGTGGAGATGCCAAGAACGCTTGTTTCGCATAAGGATGGATACGTCCATCAAAGTTACGGTTACCAGAAAGCACCGCTGTCGCATACAGGTCACGATCAATGATTTCTTGTTGAATCACTGGATCAAGTGCACCAGACATACCGTTACATGTCGTACATGCATACGCGACGATACCAAAGCCAAGTTTTTCCAGATCATGCAATACGCCTGCTTCTTCAAGATATAGTGCCGCTGCTTTAGAACCTGGTGCAAAAGATGTTTTTACCCAAGGTTTACGCACTAAACCAAGCTCATTCGCTTTACGTGCAAGTAGACCTGCTGCAACGGTATTGCGTGGGTTAGATGTATTGGTACATGAGGTAATCGCAGCAATGATGATTGCACCATCAGGCATTAAACCATCGTCGCGATTTTCAACAACACCTGCGATGCCTTTTTCTTTAAGGTCACTCGTTGAGACACGTGCATGCGGATTTGATGGACCTGCGATATTACGAGTCACTTTGGACAGATCAAACTGAAGCACACGTGGATACTCAGCCTGTTTCATTTCCGATGCCCAAAGACCAATTTCCTTGGCATAGGTTTCAACCAGTTTAATCTGATCTGCCTCTCGACCAGTCAATGTCAGATAATCAATGGTATTTTGATCAATGTAGAACATCGCTGCCGTTGCGCCATATTCTGGCGTCATATTGGAGATGGTCGCACGATCACCAACTGACATACTGTCAGCACCTTCACCAAAGAATTCAAGATATGCACCAACGACACGTTCTTTACGTAAGAATTCAGTTAAGGCAAGTACAATATCTGTCGCCGTAATCCCTGCTTGACGTTGACCAGTCAATTCTACACCGATGATGTCTGGTAGACGCATCCATGATGCACGACCAAGCATCACATTTTCAGCCTCTAAGCCACCGACACCGACAGAAATTACACCAAGTGCATCCGTATGTGGTGTATGCGAATCTGTACCTACACAAGTATCTGGAAATGCGATGCCATCACGGTTCTGGATCACTGGAGACATTTTTTCCAGATTGATTTGGTGCATGATACCGTTCCCAGCAGGAATCACATCAACATTTTCAAATGCAGTTTTAGTCCATTCAATAAAATGGAAACGGTCTTCATTGCGACGATCTTCGATTGCACGGTTTTTCTCAAATGCATCTGGATCAAAACCGCCATATTCCACGGCTAAAGAGTGGTCTACGATTAATTGAGTTGGAACAACTGGATTGACTTTAGACGGATCACCACCTTGATCCGCAATCGCATCACGAAGTCCTGCCAAATCGACCAATGCTGTTTGCCCCAAAATGTCATGACATACAACACGAGCAGGATACCAAGGAAAATCATGATCTTGCTTACGTTCAATCAATTGTTTTAAGGACTGTTCCAAAATCGCTGGATCACAGCGACGAACGAGTTGTTCAGCTAAAACTTTTGAAGTATATGGGAGTTTGTCATATGCGCCTGGCTGAATATCTTCGACGGCTTGGCGTACATCAAAATATTCGAGCTGGGTTCCTTGCAGTGGTTTGCGGTAGTTGTTATTCATAGCTTACCTTGCCTCTTGAATCGTTTTTGTACTACGACTTCGTTGTTGAATTTGTTCAATCTCTTGGCTGGCATAGTACACTGTCGAAAACCCATTTCCCAAATCCTATATATTTCATATTCTTAGATATAAAAACAGGGGTTTTAGCAACATTTAGTAACAAATGCTTTGAAAAATTTGCGCTAAATGTGCTTTTTTTTGAAAAATAGCGGAGAATAACCCTAATTCTTTAGTATTAGATTTAAGATAAGTGAGTAATTCATGAGCAATCTAGCGTTCTCCTCATTCACTTTAAACGGTGCAGATGCCCAAAAATTCCTACAAGGTCAAGTCACACTCAATGTAGAGGCTTTAGCTGAAAATTTGACACGTTACACAGCTATTTGTGACCTGAAAGGTCGAATCCATTTTGGTTTATGGCTTAAAAAAATCAATGCTGAATCCTTTGAAATCGTAATAACTCAAGATCAAAGTGAAGAATTTGCAAAACATATTAAAAAATATGGCGCTTTTTCAAAAATGAAGTTAGAGCAGGCTGCTGAGGTTTACCCTATATTAAATGGTGAATCTACGGACTTTTCCATAGAAAAAACTGATATTGATGTATGGCAACTTCAAGCCATTGATGCGGGTCAGGCATGGATAACTCAAGCAACTGAAAGTTTATTTCAACCACAAGAGTTACGCTTACACCAGCGTGAAGGTGTGCACTATGACAAAGGGTGTTATCTGGGGCAGGAAATCATTGCCCGCCTTTGGTTTAAAGCAAAACCTAAACATTGGCTACATCTGGTTTTAGGAAATGGTGAATGCCCTGCTCCAGCAACCAAACTTAATAAAGATGTAGAAATAGTCAATAGTGTTGCTATCGAAAATGGTTACAAAGCGCTTGTTGTTGCGAAACCTGATGCTTTGGCTGAACTAAGTCTGGATATTTTAGATTTGCCAGAATATTTGAATGGTGATGTAGCTAGACCACAATAATCTCTTTAAGTATATTCATAAAAAACCACGATCAACGCTCGTGGTTTTTTATTTTTTTAAATAGCACGATCACTAAGCCTTTAAAATAATTCGTATTCAAAATCATAAAATCTATTTTTTTAAGACCTATTGAATATCAAACAAACTCTTTTTAAAATAATAATTCATGTGTTATCGCGGTTGCTGATCCCGATCAACCATGAGTTTAAAAAAATGCAACCCAAACAACAAATTTCTGAACGTAATCGCGCATGGCGACGTAAACTTTATTTTTTATATCGTGGTCGTGATTGCAGGCATACATCTACACTCTGGAAACCTGAAAAAGATTGGAAAAATCTTTGGAATAGGTCTTTGAAAAGAAATCGTGCGAAACAGCTTGGAATGGAATACCCTCGTATTTCCACAGCAAAAAGACTAAGACAGGTACGACATGATTACTGGAATTTTGACCTTTGAATTATCTTTTTATCTGTAGTCGTAATCAATGGCGTAGTCCAACGGCTGAACGTGTTTTTGCTCAAAATTATGCTATAAATACTCGCTCTGCTGGAACGAGCCGCCATGCCAGACATACTGTTTCTGCCCAAGATATACATTGGGCAGATCATATTTTTGTTATGGAATATAAACATAAAAAATCCATTTTAGAAAAATTTAGCAAACAGCTTGCTCAAAAAAAGGTGGTTGTTTTAGATATTCCTGATAATTATCAATATATGGATACCGAACTAATCAATATTTTAAAAGAAACAATGACCTATTATTTAGAGTAATTTTGATTTAATATTTTAAAAAATCCAAGTTTAGATAGTATAAGAACAGTTTTATTATTCTATATTC
>NZ_OOGT01000304.1 GCF_900323515.1 Acinetobacter stercoris
CAATAATGACTCAAAAGACAAAAGAAAAAGCTTTACCAAAGGTTCACGATTCGATATACCAATTTACTGCATATCCTAAACAATACGCTAAAATAAAAAGGACTTAACAATGCCACAGAGGAAACGGAATAATCCTGCTGATGGTTTTTTTCAGAACAATGCTATCTTTTTTCAAGCATTCCAAGGAAAAATAACTCCATCATCACACATTAAACAAACAAATTTCAGCCACAATAAAGTTGCAATTATCGGTACTGACCAATTCACTGTAACGCATCTCGAACAGATCTGTCTACAGGCAAAGTCTGTTCGGGTCTTCCAAATTGTACCAAATTTCATCTTGCCAAAGACCCAAAAAGAAATTCAGCGAGTCGTAGCACACCCTTTAATAATCAAAAACAGGAGATTATTCAATAATCGTATCAAAACAGTATTGGCGTTGCGCTATCTGGATTCGCAGATAAAAGACCCTTGGTTGAAGCGCCAGTTAACCCCTAATGCAGCAGTATCCGAAAAAGTATTCTTTAAGTCTGATACCTATCTGACAGCCTTACAACGTGATAATTGCAAACTGGTTACCTGGCCTATAATTAAAATTACAACCAATGGCATATATAGTATGGATGGTGAAAATTATTTTGCTGATGTAATTATTACTACATTTAAATAGAAAAAGAGGCATAGCCTCTTTTTCTAAGATTGTTGTAGTTGCTGGATAACAGCATCACAATTGATTGCTGCATTAAAATAAAAACCTTGCCCTATTTTGCAACCGCAATCAATCAAGATATCAAGTTGTTCCTTTGTTTCTATGCCTTCTGCAACAATATCCAGATGTAATTTTGGACCTAATTGAGTTATGGCTTGTACTACTGCCAATATTGTTGGATCACAACTAATCAGGTTGATAAAACTTTTATCAATCTTCAAACAATCCACAGGATAATCTTTCAATCTGGTTAATGATGAATGTCCTGTACCAAAATCATCTAAAGCAATCCGTATTCCCTTTTGCTTTAGTAACTCTAAAGCCCGACGTACATAGTCTGATCCACGTTCTTCCAGTATCTGCTCTGTTACTTCGATTTCAACCAAATGATAAGGAATCTTAAATTGTGCCATGCGTATTAAAATTTGCTCGGCATAATCATCCCTTAAAAATTCTACTGGAGCTACGTTAATTGCGACTGGTACTACATGTAAACCTTTATTGATGCAATAAGCTAAATCAGTAAAAATTTTCGTATGCATCAACTCACTTAGTTTAGTCGCAAGCTTATAGTCTTTAAATGCTTCTTGAATGACGTTTGGTAGCTGAATGTCTCCACTTTCAGGACAATTCCATCTTAATAAAGCTTCATAACCAACCAGTTTATTTGTTTTTAGATCGATTTTTGGCTGATAATAAGGCACGACTAAATCCTGACGGATAATTTTTCTTGCCAGATTCAGCTGTTTCGCCATATTTTCCGTATTTAAAAACATCTGTTTGTTGAAAAAACGAATACCACCACGTCCATCAGCTTTCAGGTCATTGAGTGCCGTATCCACACATTGCATTAATCCACTCGCATCTTGTGCATCACGTGGATATAAAGCACAGCCAATACTCATCCCGCCATTAATTAACCTTCCAGAATAACTAATGGATGCATCCAGTTGCCTAGATGCAAGTTCAGCAATTTTTACAAAATCTTGCTCAGAACTTAAGCTCCCGACTGCGATGGCAAATTCATCGCCCCCCAAACGTGCAATGAATACGTCTTCATGTAAAACCGATTGCAAACGTTTTGACAATACACGAAGTAAATGATCACCTGCGGAATGTCCTAAAGTGTCATTTACATGTTTAAAATGATCCAGATCGATAAGCAAGATTCCAGCCATCTGCTGTTTATCTTTGGCATGCGTAATAAGGCGTTTCAGACGAGTTTTAAATAATCGTCTGTTATATAACCCTGTCAAATCATCAATTTCGCTATTTTTACGCAGCTTATTTTCGGCATTTTTCTGTAATGTTACATCTCGTGATACACACAAAATTGATCGTGTTTCACCCTTTTCATCGAGCACAGGTGTTAAAATATTATCCCAATATTGGGTTATACCAGCACCAACACTTTTCCCTGCAAAACGTGCATTTTTACCTTTTACAGCTTGACGTAAAGCTTTTTCTCCTCGACCGCGCACCTCTACTGGTAATAAATCCAGCCACTTCATTCCGAATTCTTTTTCGTCAGGTGCCAAGCCTAAAGCTTTACGACCTGATAAATTCATGTGTTTTACATTTCCATCAATATCAAGAACTTTAATACAATCCACACTCACATCGAGCATATTCTCATAGGTTCCAAGTTGTTCCATAAGATCAACTTGCCCCATTTTTCTTTTTTGAATATTTGTCGCAGTAATGAGTAATACAGGCTGATTTAATTCAGAATGATAAAAACACTGTATATGCAAAGAAAACCATTGGAATTGATGATCTACTTCCAACCGGACATCATACTGCATGCTCAAGTTGGTATCTTTGGCATCATTATATTTTTTTAAGAAATTACTTAAATCATCCTGATGAATCATGGTGAAATAATTATGGCTAAAACCAAAAATATTTTTCCATGACAAATTTAAATAAATCGGTTGTCCATCAAGTGAAAAGACGCCTACCATTTGCGCCAAATAATCAAATGCTTTAAAAAAAGATGATTTTTTCTGATTAACCTCATCTAATAAAGCAATCGGTTTCATAATTTCGTCAGCTTTCGGCTCGAATCTTGAAGGTATACGAGCATATACATTTGTCATACGCCATTTCCTCCATTCAATTCAAAGCATACTTAGACAGGCTTATTTTCCCACAACGTGAACTCAATCACAATTACAACAATAAATATTATGACTAAAAT
>NZ_OOGT01000261.1 GCF_900323515.1 Acinetobacter stercoris
TGTTGAATTTGTGCGAAGGGGANAAGGGTCACACTGCAATATCAGATATAAAGATAAACAAACACTTTTCCCAGATCATAGAAGTAAGAAGATGAAATTGGGACGATCACTGAAAGAGCATTTCATCTAATGAAATGGTACTATTTACATAACTGAAATCTCTTTTACTCTGTTACATTAGTAAAACTTAAATAACTAATTTCAAAGAATATTATTGGTGGACTGATATCAAATGGGGAATCATAAAAATTTCAAAATAAAAACAATCAAGGACTGGGAAGGTGAAGACTGGGATGTGTATGAAGAACGCAAAACTTCTTGTGGCGTTATTCTTTATAGAGGATGGAAGTACGGTACTGAATCACTATTTGGTGCAGGGAGCATTTGCTATATTTTGACATCTGAAATTGCAGAACTTATAAAACATCATAATCGATTAGATGCTGCAAAACTTTTGGGTATTAGTGTTTATTTAGCCGGGAAGTTTCGTCGACTTTTAGAGATTCAAAATCAAGTTTTCACTAGGGATGATGTATGGCTTATTGAACACCAAGATGAAATTTTATATGACAGCTTAAATACCTTAAAAGAAAAATATGGTCTAACAGGAAACCAAGTCTATAAACGGAGGAAATGGCTAGCTGAACTTATCGAAATTCCTAAAGGGAGAAGAAAATTAAGAAAAATTCCAGCAGACGATTTATTAGAAAAAAATTTCCAGAAGCATAAAGATGCTGTTTTGAATATGAACATAGAAGAAATCATGGCAACTTTTAATGTGCGTAAATATGTTGCCATTAAATACTATAATCGTGCACGAAAAGAGTTAGGTGAATTAAGCTATTCTGAGCAAATAGAAAAAGATAAAAATGAAAAAAATAACTGGATGCATCAACACCGTGAAGAACTTTTGGATTTAAGTCTAACGACTGAAGAGCTGGCTGATAAATTTAAAATGCCTATTCATCAGATATATAAAATACAAAAAAAATTAAAAGAATTTTATAATATTCCAACATATCACCAAAATAAAACTCAATGGCTTTTAGATCACAAAGCAGAGTTACTAGAGTTAAAGTTTAGTAACCAAGAACTAGGTTTAAAGTTAGGCTTACGTCCTGAGCAAATTGCATCAAAACGAATACAATTGAAGAAATTACTTAACCTTCCACAACGCATTGAATCGCTTCATGCTTGGCGAGAAGAACATCAAGATACCATATTATCCCTGGACCTTAGTATTCCTGAGATTGCTAAAATGTTAGACCGAAGTGAGGAATATATAGAGCGAACTCGAATGGAAATGCGTAAAAATTTAAATATATCGGTACTCGATCAAAAACGAGAATGGGTCAAACAACATCAACATGATCTACAAACACTGACGATTGCCCAAATGAGAGAAAAATACCAATTAGGACGTTACACCGTTCAAACCTATCGTAAACTGTTATTTGAATTGAAACAAAATGAAAATGAATAGAAATTGAGCATAAAGATCCATTGTGCTAATATTTCTTTATTAATAATAAGGTTATAAATAACAATGTTAGATAATATTTTTGGGATTTTAGATAAGTTAGGCTTCGGAACACAAAAGCGTGCAATCAGTGCGCAATTTTCAAATTCACAACTTAATTCACAGATTATGCTACAACGTATTGATGGTTTTCATGGCATCAATGAAGGAATGTCAGCAGAACTGATTTGTCTATCGACCAATCCATTCATAGAATTAAAACAATTCATTGGCTGCCAAGTTGCAGTAGATCAAGTGACCGATTCAGGCAGATTGTTTAGGACGACTGGTATTATTACAGGCGCTTCTCAAGGACAATCTGACGGTGCTTTAAGTCTATACCGCTTGACCATGCAAGACCCAACAAGCTTATGGCACAAACGACGTAATAGCCGTGTATTCATGAATAAGAGTGTTGTTGAAATTATTGAAGTAATTTTCAAAGAATGGCAATCTAAAAGTTCATTATTTTCTTCAAGCTTGAAACTAGACACCAGTGGTTTAACCAAGACTTATGATATTCGTCCATTCTCGATGCAGTCGAATGAAAGTGATTATGCTTATCTAACTCGATTAATGCGTGAAGAATCAATTAATTGGTTGATTGATGAAGCTCATTATATTGTATCAAGTAATAACCAAAGTATTGAAGCACAAAAACTACGTTTAGTCGATGATAATGCCCAATTTAAAGCCATTGAACGTCGAAGCATACGCTACCACAGGTCGAATGCAACAGAGCAGTATGACAGCATCACCAGCTTTATCGCACAACGTAGCTTACAGCCTACAGCGATCCATGTACAACGTTGGCAAGCGGATAGCTTAAGTCAAGAAGATGCTAGTGGATCAGTACTCAGTTCGCATAAACACAGTTCCAATAGGGACAATGAAAGTCTAAGCCTAGAACAAGCATGGAGTATCTCCCCGGCATGGATCAGTGATCTTAAAGGTGAAGATCAAGCCACAAAATCAGGCAATAGCCAGCTTGATAAACTCAACACTCAACTGAATCAATATCAAGCACTACAAGCCAAATACTTTACCGCACACAGCAGTGTCCGAGATACCCAAGTTGGTTACTGGTTTCAACTCATCGATCATCCAGAACTTGAGAAAAATCATGCTCCTAATGATCGTGAGTTTTTGATACTGAATAAACATTATTACAATCAGAATAACCTTCCAAAAGATTTGAAAGATCAACTGGATAAGTTGCTTATCCTCAGTCATTGGGAAACGAGTAAAGATAGCGAACAAGAACGCCAAGCCAATGAATTAATGGTTGTTCGTCGAAGTATTGCTATAGTGCCTGAATATGATCCTGTAAAACATCGTCCAGCCGCACACGTACAACGAGCAAAAGTCACCACAGATGGTGAAGAAATTTATGTTGATGAATGGGGACGTATTAAAGTTCGTTTCTTATTTACCCGTGCCGATGACCATAGCCATGATGGTGGAGCAGGTTCAAATGACAATGATATGGATTCTGCTTGGGTAGATGTGCTGACCCCTTGGGCTGGTGAAGGTTATGGCGCACGATTCTTACCTCGTAAAGATGAATTAGTTGTGATTGACTTCTTCGATGGCAATATTGACCGTCCATTTGTGACAGGACGTATTCATGAAGCACAGCGAAATCCAACCAAGTTTGATATAAAAGGACAACTCCCTGATACCAAAAAACTCAGTGGGATACGATCGAAAGAATTTGGCGGCGAAGGATTTAACCAACTCCGTTTCGATGACACGACAAGACAAATCAGTGCCCAATTACACAGCAGTCATGGTGCAACTCAATTGAACTTGGGTAATTTAAGCCATCCGAAAGAAAAAGCTGAAAGTGATGGTCGTGGTGAAGGGTTTGAGTTAAGAACCGATCAGTGGGGAGCTGTGAGAGCAGGTGATGGCTTACTACTTTCTACACATAAACAAGACAGTGCAAAGGGCACACATCTTGATGCACATGAAAGCAGATCTCAGCTAGAAAGTAATTTCAATAATGCTAAAACTTTAAGCTCAATTGCGAAGAATCAAAGAACAGATGAAATTGAATCAGTTGAACAATTAAAGGTATTTTTTGAGCAAATTGAAAAAGATATAGGCACATTTAAAAAAGCTATTATGTTGTTGAGTGCTCCAAACAGCATGGGATTATCTACATCTGAAGATATTCATATCTCAGCTGATGGGCAAATTAATCAATATGCGAATAAGAGTATCAACCAAAGTACAAATCATAATTTTATCTTACATGCACAAGATAAAATTAGCCTATTTGCAGCTGAGGCAGGCGCTCGATTATTTGCAGGCAAAGGCAAAATTGAGTTACAAGCGCAAAATGATCAGCTTGATGTTGTTGCAAGAAAAGATGTCCAAATTATTTCTACTGAAAGTGAAGTCATTATAAGAGCCAATAAAAAAATTGTATTGGAATCAGGTGGATCACGGATTGAAATTAGTGGTGCAGGGATTCGTAATGCGACAGGTTCATTATTTGAAGTGAAAGCTGGTCAGCACCAGTTTAAGAGTGGGGAGGCTATATCACTTTCTTTACCAAACTTACCAAAGGGGATATGTATTGATTGCATGAAAAAAGCTGCTAAAAATGGGAATGTATTCGTAAAAAAATAGGTGAAAAATGAATAATTATTTACTGATAGACCCAATTGAATATCAAAATTTAAAAAATTATATTGATGATTTTATTATTTCTATTGATAAACTTTCTGACTTATATATAAAAATGAATAACTTATCATCAGGATCACCTTATATAATTAAATTAAAAGAAGATTTTGAATTTTATGAGGTATCAAATCAATCAACATCTATTTTTCTTAGCTCAGAGAAAGAATTAATAGATTTACAAAAACAA
>NZ_OOGT01000262.1 GCF_900323515.1 Acinetobacter stercoris
ATATCGGTTGAAATAATTTCTAAAAGTTTTTAAATTAATAAAAATGATAAATTAGATTTATGCAAAATAGCCGCTATAATCAAATTCATTGAAAGAATTACCCAGTCCAGTGGAGCATATCGACATGGCAGGCGAAACCCGGAAAGCAAAAACCTTATACGATAAATTATGGGATGACCATTTAGTATTACAACGAGATGACGGATCATCCTTACTCTATATCGACCGTCATTTATTACACGAAGTAACCTCACCACAGGCATTTGAAGGATTACAACTTGCAGGACGCCAACCTTGGCGCTTAAGTGCAAACGTAGCAACTCCTGATCATAATGTTCCAACCTCGAAAAAAGAGCGCTCGGAAGGGATTGCAGGTATTGAAGATGAAACTTCACGTATTCAGGTGCAAACTTTGGATGATAATTGCGAAGAATTCAATATTGTTGAATTTGACATCAATGACATCCGTCAGGGCATTGTACATGTTGTTGGGCCAGAACAAGGTTTAACTTTACCAGGTATGACTGTGGTCTGTGGAGACTCGCACACAGCGACTCATGGAGCATTTGGCTGTTTGGCGCATGGTATTGGAACATCTGAAGTTGAACATGTATTGGCGACACAATGCCTGGTTCAAAAGAAGATGAAAAACATGTTGGTGCGTGTTGATGGCAAATTAGGTCAGGGTGTTACGCCTAAAGATGTTGTCCTTGCCATTATCGGTAAAATCGGTACAGCAGGTGGTACAGGTCATGCGATTGAATTTGGTGGTCAAGTATTTAAAGACATGTCTATCGAAGGTCGCATGACAGTATGCAACATGGCAATTGAAGCAGGTGCTCGCGTTGGTATGGTTGCTGTCGATGACAAAACAATCCAATACGTTAAAAATCGTCCTTATGCACCAAAAGGTGAACAATGGGATGCTGCTGTTGAGTATTGGAATACTTTACATTCTGATGAAGGCGCTCATTTCGATACTATTGTGGTATTACAAGGTGAAGAAATTGAACCTCAGGTGTCTTGGGGAACTTCTCCTGAAATGGTGATTCCTGTTTCACAGGCTGTACCGACTTTGGATCAGGCTCGTGATGATGTTCAGCGAAAAGACTGGACTCGTGCTTATCAATATATGGGTTTAAATGCAGGTCAGGCATTGGCTGACATTCAATTAGACCGTGTATTTATTGGATCATGTACAAACTCACGTATAGAAGATATTCGTGCAGCAGCAGAAGTAATTAAAGGTCGTAAAGTTTCTAGTTCAATCAAGCAGGCAATGGTTGTTCCTGGTTCTGGCTTGGTAAAACAGCAGGCAGAACAGGAAGGATTGGATAAAATTTTTACCGCTGCTGGATTTGAATGGCGTGAACCAGGCTGTTCAATGTGTTTGGCAATGAATGCCGATAAATTACAACCAGGTGAACATTGTGCTTCGACTTCAAACCGTAACTTTGAAGGGCGTCAGGGTAATGGTGGTCGTACTCATCTAGTTAGTCCAGCAATGGCTGCAGCAGCTGCCATTGCAGGTCACTTTGTCGATGTTCGTTCATTCTAAGGGAGCAAAACCATGAAAGCTTATACCGTTGAACAAGGTATCGTTGCACCATTAGATCGTGCCAATGTTGATACAGATTTGATTATTCCGAAACAGTTTTTAAAATCAATTAAACGCACTGGTTTTGGTGAAAATTTATTTGATGAATTACGTTATTTAGATGAAGGTTATCCTGGTCAGGACAATTCAAAACGTCCTAAAAATCCAGATTTTGTATTAAATCAGCCACGTTATCAAGGGGCTTCAGTATTAATCGCTCGCCAAAACTTTGGTTGCGGATCAAGTCGCGAGCATGCGCCCTGGGCTTTGGATGAGTATGGTTTTCGTACCGTAATTGCACCAAGTTTTGCTGATATTTTCTTTAATAATAGCTTTAAAAATGGCATGTTACCCGTGATTTTAACAGAAGAGCAGGTTGATCAGTTATTTAAGGAATGTGCAGCAACTGAAGGATATCAACTTACGATCGATTTAGAGGCGCAAGAGGTGCGTACACCATCTGGTCAGTCTTTTAAGTTCGAAGTAGATCCATTTCGTAAGCACTGCTTGTTAAATGGTTTGGATGATATTGGCTTAACACTGCAGGCATCCGATGAAATCAAGGCATATGAAGCTAAAACCAGCCAATCACGTCCTTGGGTTTTTCAGGAAATTCGTGGTTAATTTAAGACATTTATTTGGGTTAACATTTAAGCGTAGCGTGAAAGCCTAACTCTTGCTAACATGCATTGAAACATGATGAATAGTCTGTTTATTCTGTGAGTAAGATTGGGGTTGGACAATGATAAAAGTCGGCGGTTTAGGTGTATTGATAGGTATATCAAGCTTATTGATCGGTGGCTGTGCGAGTCAACAAGTGATAGATGCAGGTCGTATCAATCTGGCCCAAAAAACGCTAAAAGCCGAGAATAACGTTAGCATTCATTGTTCAGGTGCGATGAAGTGTGAGTTTGAAAGGTTGAATAATCAAACGATTGTCGATGCCAGTTCACATCGTGTAGATCGTAAGGCCATTGAAAGAGGCTGGGTGCGTTTAAAAAATAATTCGTTCAAAGATAATGGATTATATTTAAATGTCCCACCTTCTCAATATGAAGTTATTGTTCGATATTATCCGATTTCCGAGCAACGGGCTGAAATGTTCCACATTATTCATAATTTTAAAGCACATCAAAATTATACGCTAAAAATGTATCGTAAAAGATTTACTACACCAGGTAGTTTACTTAACGTGTCAGCACCAACACCACTCTGTGTGGATCTGTTGTTGGAGCAACGCCCAATTCGCCGTTTTTGCCGCCCTTATAACGTACTTACAGGGGTGAGCGAATTTATAGAGCAAAGAATTTAATTTACTCAGTATGTATACTGATTTCAAAACATGGAATAACAGATGTCTAAACAAATTTTGATCTTGGCAGGTGACGGAATTGGTCCAGAGATTGTCGCTGCGGCAGAAAAAGTTCTTACACGTGTAAATGAAAAATTTAATTTGGGGTTAACCTGGGAACAAGGTTTACTTGGTGGTGCTGCAATTGATGCCCATGGTGAACCATATCCAGGTGTGACATCTGAGCAGGCAAAAAAAGCGGATGCTATTTTACTGGGTGCTGTAGGTGGTCCAAAGTGGGATAATATAGAGCGTTCGATTCGACCTGAACGCGGGTTGTTGAAAATTCGTAGTGAATTGAATTTGTTTGCAAATCTACGTCCTGCGATTTTATATCCGCAATTGGCAGATGCTTCTAGTCTCAAGCCTGAAATTGTTTCTGGTCTGGATATCCTGATCGTTCGTGAATTGACTGGTGGTATTTATTTCGGCCAACCACGTGGTATTCGTGAACTCGAAAATGGTGAAAAACAAGGTTATAACACTGATCTTTATTCCGAATCTGAAATCAAACGGATTGCCAAAGTCGCATTCGAACTAGCTGGACTTCGTGGTGGTAAAGTATGTTCAGTGGATAAAGCCAATGTTTTAGAGGTAACTGAGCTTTGGAAACAGACAGTAACTGCATTGAAAGAGGAACAATATCAGGATATCCAGCTTTCACATATGTATGTAGATAATGCAGCAATGCAATTGGTACGTGCACCTAAACAATTTGATGTGATTGTTACTGGTAACCTGTTTGGAGATATCTTGTCTGATGAGGCTGCAATGCTAACAGGTTCAATAGGCATGCTTCCATCTGCATCTCTGGATGAAAATGGTAAAGGTATGTATGAACCTTGTCATGGTTCTGCACCTGATATTGCAGGTCAAAACAAGGCAAATCCACTTGCTACCATTCTTTCTGTAGCGATGATGCTTCGTTATACTTTCCGTGAAGAAACAGCTGCAAAAGCTATCGAAGATGCGGTTGGAAATGTGCTGGATCAAGGTTTACGGACTGCCGATATCATGTCAGAAGGCATGAAAGCTGTAGGCACGGTTGAAATGGGGGATGCCGTAGTTGCCGCATTAGCTTAATTTGATATGACCATGTAAAAAACGCAGCAGAAGCTGCGTTTTTTAATTCTAAGATTTAAAATATATTTAGCAAGCTTTGCCTACCGTTTTAAAAGATTGTGCAATATTGTTGTCTAAATCATAAATAATATAGCATGGCATAAATGTTCTTTCAGAATTTGCCAAAGAACCGATTTGGGTAGCGGCTAAGCGTTGACGACCATCCGTAACCATTGGTACTGGAACAGGTGTTGTTAAAATACGTTCAAAATCGTAGATAGGGAAATAATCAATATTTTTATGAGAAAGTGATACATATAAACCTTTGATCGTTGTTTTAAATATTTTGGATGTCATATTAAATATTATATATGGA
>NZ_OOGT01000263.1 GCF_900323515.1 Acinetobacter stercoris
ATATAAATCTGCTTTAGTTATTCTTTTTAACTCTGGATTTATTTTTTCTCTTTCCAAACGCTCTACTCGGGTCATCTCACTTTTTATGGCTTTACCATGTTGAAATAAAATCATTTCACCAGATTGATATGCAGTCCAATGTTCATTTTGTGTTAAAGGTTCAGTAGTAATCACCGCAACACGATCTTGTGGAGTCGTGACCTGACTAAAATCAACTTCAACGTCCAGATCAATAAGTTGAGCATGTTGAAATGGATATTCTCGGACTAACCAATGTAATTTAGTCGTCGCATAGCTAAATAGTGCCTGACCATTTGACAAACAGTAATTAAATGTACCGTATTCAGCTACTTCAGGTGCGACCTCTTTAAGCACATCAAAAATTTCATCAATTTTAGGTTCTACATAGCCGAAACGCTTAACCAGCTGATCTAATAAATAGCAAAATGCAATTTCACTATCTGTATTACCAACAGGAGTAAATTGTCCCGATAACTTTGGATTAAAACCATGAAGATCGCCATTATGTGCAAAAATCCAGTGACGTCCCCATAACTCCCTTATAAAAGGGTGTGAGTTTTCTAAAGTTATTTTACCTTGGGTTGCTTTTCGTATATGTGCAATCACATTACGGGATTTAATCGGATAATTCCTGATTAATTCAGCAATTGGGGACTCGATAGCAGATTGGTTATCAACAAAAAGACGGCAAGCTTTATCTTCGAAAAATGCTATGCCAAATCCATCAGAATGATCAGATGTAACACCAGCTCGCTGTGAAAAACCGCGAAAAGAAAACGTTATATCTGTAGGTGTAGCACAGTTCATTCCAAGAAGTTGGCACATAATCATTCATATTGCATATAGTTCTACAGATATTGTGCATGACTGGAGCGTTGCTTGCAAATATGAATATTTGCAAGCAATACATTTTTTATTGTAAATCCTAGCGTTGTGCCATTTTTTTCATCACAAAGTTTTTTGCAATATTGTTAACTTCAAGAAATACAAAGTAATCAAGGCAATTAAACTCTTCGTCATAAAATGCTTGTGAAGACAGTTTTGCCTGCATATCTAAATAAACCTGAAACAGTTTCGGAATTTTTTCATCTTGGGGAAAACTGAACTCTGGATGATGAGGCTCATAATTTAACTGTGCTGGAATTTCTATTTTTTGATGGCTTGCTAACGCCTGTATCTTCTGATGAGTATGGTAAGCACGTGCCTGATTTCCTTCTAGACGGATACTTACACAACCAATCAGATATTTGGCTCTCATTTCCCAAAGTACTTTAGGAACCAGATTCATCCAAAGCAAAGATAAGGCACGCCCTGAACGATAACGAGGATGTACACAGGTACGTCCAATTTCAACAATATTATTTAAATCAGATAAGTGTGGAACAATCTTAAACTCTTGCGCACTATAGCTTTTCGCGAGCTCGAAGCCTTGAAATTTCTTTAACCGCGTATATGCTACGATTTCATTGGTCAGACGATCACGTAAAACCGCATGTTCACAACTGAAATCATAGACATCCTGATCTAACCCATTAGCAAATTGAATGCCGAATTGTTTTGAAAACTGTTCTGCCCGAAATTTTTGTACTTCCTGTATTTGTTTAAGATCCTCAGCCCATTCAAATTTATATTGATTTTGAGAAGTATTTTTTTTCGGTTTCGGTAGTGGAAGATTATTTAAGGTTTGACGATATTGATTTAATTTTGCAAACATCGTTACGACTCTCCTAGTATTTAAGCTAACACTAAGCAAAGCCGGTGACAGATTGATGACCTAAATATGACCTGATTGTGACATAAAAAACCACCTTCAAAGGTGGTTTTTCAGATGATGACTATGCTTTTACAGGTTTACTTCGATTGGTAATCAAAGTGCCAACACCATGATCTGTAAATATTTCAAGAAGAGTTGCATGTGCAACACGTCCATCTACAATGTGTGCGCTCACAACTCCACCTTTTACAGCATCCAGAGCACAACCCACTTTAGGAATCATCCCACCATAAATCACGCCTGTATCGATGAGACGATCAACTTCTTGTGTTGAAAGACCAGTCAATAAATTCTTGTTTTCGTCTAATACACCAGAAATATTGGTTAATAAAATAAGTTTTTCAGCACTTAATGCCTCTGCCACTTTACCAGCAACCAGATCGGCATTAATGTTGTAGGTATTGCCCTCTTCATCTACTCCTAATGGTGCAATGACAGGGATAAAATCACTTTGGGTGAACATTTCCAGAACGTCCGTTTTAACACCAGTCACTTCACCGACCAAGCCCAGATCGATTTGCTGAACCGAACCATCTTCGGTTTTCTTTTCCATCAGCAACTTCCGTGCACGGATGAGATTACCATCTTTACCTGTCAAACCTATTGCACGTCCACCATGCTTGTTAATCAGATTTACGATGGATTTATTTACACTACCACCGAGTACCATTTCAACAACTTCCATTGTTGCAGGATCAGTTACGCGCATCCCATCAATACGCTCGGATTCTCGGCCAAGCTGTTTTAGAAATGAATCAACTTGTGGACCACCACCATGCACAACAATCGGGTTTAGACCGACTGTTTTCAATAAAACAATATCGCGAGCAAATGAACTTTCCAAAGCAGGATCTGTCATCGCATTGCCACCATATTTCACAACCAGCGTTTTTCCTGCAAAACGTTGAATATACGGCAAAGCTTCAGTCAAGATTTGAGCTTTGTCGATGCCAGTATGCTGATGTGGCATTCGCCTCTCCTTATTGAGCATTTAAGATGTCTTGTGCGATTTTAGGATATCGTTCACTTAACATGGAAACAAACGTTTGACGGATTTCATCCAGACGAGATGGGCAATCGGCATCAAAACGCACTGTAAAGTATTCTCCAGTATTGGATGCTCGAATAATGCCAAATCCATGATCAAAATCAAGTCGTACACCATCAATTTTACTTAATTGTGCAGGAGTTGTGCGACTTAGATTTTCAATATCTTCAAGCAAGTTTTGCGGATCTTCATTATGCGTACTGATATAAGTATCTTCGGTATAACTACGCTCTGGATATGGTGCTAGTATCTCTGACAATGTCGCATGACTTTGACTCATATATTCCATCACACGCAGTGCAGCATATAGCCCATCGTCATATCCCAGCCCTCGACCATCGTTAAAAACATAATGTCCAGCGTATTCACCGCCAAATACAGCATTTCCTTTTGAAGCAGCTAAATAACGGCGGAGGAAACTACTCCCCGTGCGTATCATTTTGGCAGTACCGCCAAATGCTTCGATCGTTTTTTTCACCATCACTGAACATTTGACATCGAATACAATCTCACGCCCAGGATGTGCTAGTAAACAAATCTTGGCAAAAAGAGATAACAAACGATCTGCTGTAATAATATCGGCTTTTTCATCGATCAAAACAACTCTATCCCCATCACCATCCAGTGCAATCCCTATATCCGCCTGATGAGCCAATACTTTGTGTCGTAGTTCGTTTAAATGTACTGATTTGGAAGGATCTGGTGCATGATCCGGGAAATGACCATTTGCATCACAACGTATGGCGATGACATCACATCCTAACTGCTTAAGCACTTGAACTGCACAATTGCCAGCAGAACCATTTAAAGCATCAATAACAACTTTTAATGGTCTTTTTAAATCAATATCATCAAGCAAAGACTTTTGATAGTTCGTACAAATTTCAGATTTGATCTGGTGCTGTTGAATTGAGATTTTATTTAAATCAAAAACATGATGCTGATCAGATTGTGCTTTTAATCCAACCTCCTGAATCATTTGTGGTGTAGGTGGCTCGCCTTGCACGATCCATTTCACGCCATTATCAGATTTTGGGTTGTGGCTAGCAGTCACCATGATGCCATTCCCATTTTTTTGTAATGCTGCAAAATACATTTGTGGCGTCGAGCAGCAACCAATATTCTCCACCTGGATATGGTTATTTAAAAGTATCTGTTCAATAATTTTGGCATATGTAGGGCTTGTTAAACGTGCATCATAGCCCAAAACAACCTGTGTCTGACCTGCCTCGATAAATTGTTCTGCAAGTGCATAGGCAATGGCACTCACAACATTAGGCGTTAGAGCCGAAACTTTTCCTCGAATATCATAAGCTCGGAAAATTTCCGTGGGAAAAAATTGTTTTTGTATATTCATAAGCAATACTTCAAGCAGCGTATCCTCTTACCTGTTTCAAATCTTTCATTTTGCTATTTGCGGTCATTCACTAGAATGAAAGTTTCAATCATTAAGATCGCCAAATTAAGCTTATATTAAGCTAAATATTTT
>NZ_OOGT01000230.1 GCF_900323515.1 Acinetobacter stercoris
ACTCAGACTCGGACAGTGATTCAGACTCTGACAGCGATTCAGACTCCGACAGCGACTCAGACTCGGACAGCGANTCAGACTCGGACAGCGATTCAGACTCNGACAGCGACTCAGACTCNGACAGNGATTCAGACTCCGACAGCGACTCAGACTCCGACAGTGATTCAGACTCNGACAGCGATTCAGACTCNGACAGCGACTCAGACTCGGACAGTGATTCAGACTCTGACAGCGATTCAGACTCCGACAGNGACTCAGACTCTGACAGCGANTCAGANTCGGACAGCGATTCAGACTCTGACAGCGACTCAGACTCNGACAGNGANTCAGACTCNGACAGNGATTCAGACTCTGACAGCGATTCAGACTCCGACAGCGACTCAGACTCCGACAGTGATTCAGACTCTGACAGCGATTCAGACTCCGACAGNGACTCAGACTCGGACAGNGATTCAGACTCCGACAGNGACTCAGACTCGGACAGCGACTCAGACTCCGACAGTGATTCAGACTCTGACAGCGACTCAGACTCTGACAGCGACTCAGACTCTGACAGTGACTCAGACTCCGACACTGATGAACCGCATGATCTTGCATTTAATGAAGATGGTTCAAAATTTACAGGTACAGCAGAAGCTGGCGCTACAGTTACTGTAAAAGCTAAAGACGGTACTGTACTAGGTACAGCGGTGGCAGATGATGATGGTAAATTTGAAATTGATCTGAACCCAGCTCAAAAGAACGGCGAAAAAGTTGATGTTACTGCGAAAGCTGATAGCAAAAATGAATCGACACCAGTTGAGATGACTGCTCCAGATATCACTAAACCAGATACTCCAACAGAGGTAATTGTTAGTGAAGATGGTTCAACAGTGACTGGTAAAGGGGAACCTGGCGCAGATGTGATCTTGAAAGACAAAGATAACAATGTAATTGGTACCGGTAAGGTTCAGGAAGATGGTAGCTTTGAGGTTGAACTCGAAACTCCATTGACCAATGGTGAAGACATTAAGGTTAGCCAAAAGGATCCTGCAGGTAATGAGTCTGGCGAAGTGACCGTAACCGCCCCAGATACAACAGCACCAGAGATCACTGATGTTCAGATTGATGCTGATAACATTATGTTAACAGTAGAAACAGAACCGCATGCTCTTGTTAAGTTGTATGATTCAGAAGGTAACCCACTGCTTGACTCAAATGGTAATCCAATTGAATTTAAAGCTGATGGTAACGGTCATGCGGAATACGCTTTTGATCCAGCTATTGAGCGAGGCAAGATTATTGAAATTACTGCTACTGATGAAGCTGGTAATGAGTCAGCTAAGACTCAATTAATTGCAGGTGTGGCAGAAACAATTGCTGCAACAGATAATTATGTTGATGTCGTACTTGATGCGCAGCCGAAAGAAATCGTAAATAGCAAACCTAGTGATTTGAATAAAGATGGTTTCACTGTTGTAAACGTAGGATTAGGGCCTGTTCTTGGACTTGATATCTTAGCGGATGTAGTGAAGAACTCTGTTCAACTCGAAGTTGCTAAAGATACTGTTCGCGAAATTACTGTGAGTGGTGCAGCTGGTGGTGTTCAAGTTCTTGCGACAATGGACTTGTATTTGTATAAGTTCAACGAAACAACCCAAGAATGGGAACAGCATGACTATAAAGAAAACTGGGTGGTTTCCTACTTACTTGGTGGTAAATCAAAAGATACTGACTTTAGTTTGACTGAAGGAAAGTGGATGTTTGTTATGGCTTCTGGCGAAGGCATTCAAGCATTGACTGGTTATGGTTTGAACTTCAGTAAAGATGTAGTGTTGGATTATTCTCAAGCGGAATCAATTACTGGTTCAGCTGAAGGTAATATGTTGACTGATGTTGATGCTAAATATGGTCAGGATGAATTACCAGAAGGTTCTAAGTTAACGGCTATTAATGGTATTGATATTTCGCCGAATGCTCCAACACTTATTCATGGTAAGTATGGTACTTTAACTGTCAATGCCGATGGTTCTTACAGTTATACTGTGAATCCAGATTTCCGTGGTTATGGTGAAAAAGATGTATTTACTTATACTGTCACTTCGCCAACTGGTAAAACTTCAGAGGCTGAATTAACTTTTGAGTTAAATCTCACACCTAAAGAAGAGCGTCTGGAAGTAGATAATATTGTACTGTTAGATACTGAGCCGAAAATGATTTTGGACACAGATAAGTCTGAAATTGAAAACGCTTTGGGCTTTAAGGTGTTGCAAGTAGGCTTACTGGGTCCAGTACTTGGTGCTGATATTTTGGGTGGTTCTGGCGCAATGTCATTTGATGTTGGTGAAAACCAAATACGTGAATTGACATTCCATGGTAGTGCCGGTGGTGTAACACTTGGCTCAACTTATGACATGTACATCTATAAACTAGATCCAGCAACTGGTAATTACATTCAAGTACATCATGAAGCAGATTGGTTCTTGGCTGTATTAGGTGGAAAATCAAAACCTCTAACACTAGAGTTTGGAGAAGGATCTTATAAAGCAATTCTCCAAAGTAAGGGTGGATTGAGTCTGTTGACAGGGGCTGGTTTATATGTAGATCACGATACGATCTATGATTACAACCAGCCAACCAAATACACTGGTCAAGTTTCTGGTGATGCGACAGCTGATGCTGATACTGTGTTATTAAAAGTAAAAGCAGAGGGGAAAGTTGATCAAGTTGTAGAACCAGGTAAGCCTGCTGTGATCAATGGTAAGTACGGCACCTTAATTATTAACGCTGATGGTAGCTATACTTATACCGTTTCAAAACCTGCAAATGCGCCAGCTGATTGGAAACCACCTTATGGTCAAGTGGATCAATTCCAACTTGTGACTCAAGATAAAAACGGTAAATCTATCGTTGAAACCTTGAATATTAAGATTGGTATTCACACAGCAAGTAATGACTTTGATAATGTTCAGGTTACCGAAACAAATGTTGAGACAAAAATTGAGTTCATTGAGGTAGACAAACCATTACATAATTATGGTAAGTCATATAACAAAGAATTTGATGTTGCGGCACATGTGAAACCAGCAGTGACAACTTTATCTGTAACAACATCTACGGATGTGTTTAAGAGCAATGTTGTGCTGACTTACACCTTGACTAATACGACTACGGGAGATGTATTTACCCATACTGTTACTGCTGATAAGGCAAAATTGGATATTACGTTACCTGATTTACCTAAGGGTCATTATCAATTATCTATTAACTCTGAGGATGGTAAGATCGAGTCAATCGATTTTAAAACCACAGTTCTTCATTCAAAAGATTACAAGGTTATTGATACACCAGAAATCAACGGTAAATTATTTGAAAACGATACTGGCATTAAAAATATTGCCAGCATTAAAGTTGGTAATAAAGAGTTGTATAGTGATCCAAACAAGGGTGCCAAGGAATTTAGCATCGAGGGTAACTATGGAACGTTAACCGTTTATAAAGATGGTAGTTATAAGTACCATCCAAAAGGTGAAGCTTATGGCGTCGATAAGTTTATCTATCAAACTATTTCTAAAGTAGGAACGGTAGAAACAGCAACTTTAGAAATCAATGTAGGTAAAAATGTAACAGGTTCTGATTATTCAGAACAAGTAACAAGCTCGAAGGCTGATGATATCTTCACTATGGGTGAAGCAAGTGATACCTTGATCTTTAACTTACTTGAAGATGCTGATGCGACTGGTGGTAACGGTCATGATACATGGACAGACTTTGAAATAGGTCTGGATGGTGATCAGATCGATATCAGTAAGTTACTGGAAGACTCTGGTGCGACTAAAGAAACACTTTCGGACTTCTTGAAAGTGAACAAGGTTGGGGATGATACTGTACTCAGTATTGATCGTGATGGTCAGGGTGATAAATTTGCTCAGACTGACTTCTTAACATTGAAAAATGTTGATACTACACTTGAAGATTTGTTACATAACCAACAAATTCATTTTTAGTCTAGCTTAGTATTAGGTTAAATATTAAAAAAGGAGGGTCCTAGGATCCTCCTTTTTATATATGTAATAATAGCTAAAATGAAATTATGAATTGAATTTTTTATAATATTTCTACTAGAGTGCATACTATTTTAAAAATGAACCGTACCGGGTTTGTCGGAGACTTTTTTATTTAAGTTAGGCCACCTGACCTAACGGGTTAATCTTATCATAGTACATTGCTTCAAACTCAAAAGGCGATACATAACCCAGTGCACTGTGTACACGCTTTTTATTGAACCAATCTACCCAGTTTAGTGTCGCAAGTTGTACATCTGCTAAACCTTGCCAATCTGCTTTTAAATATTCAATCACCTCTGTTTTGTATAAGCCATTCACCGTTTCAGCCAGAGCATTATCGTATGAATCACCAGTCGTACCGACTGATGCTCGTAAATTTGCTGCTTCTAAACGATTGGTATAGCGAATGGAAAGATATTGAACACCTCTATCGGAATGATGAATCACATTCTTTGGCATGCCTCGATCATGCAATGCTTGCTCAAGTGCATCGAGTACCATATCTGTATTCATCCGTGTAGATACTTTCCATCCAACAATTGCTCGTGAGAACACATCAATAATAAAGGCGGTATAGACCCAGCCTGAATGAGTTTGAATATAGGTAAAGTCACTCACCCACAGTTGGTCAGGTCGATCAGCATTAAAATTACGTTTCACTAAATCATCTGCTCTTTTTTGATCATCTCGGTTACGGGTGGTTTGTTTATTCTTACCACGCCAAACACCTTGTATACCTAGCTTCTGCATCAATCGAGCAACTGTACAACGTGCGATAACATAACCTTCACGTTTCAATTGTTGCCAGACCTTACGCACACCGTATCGACCTGAACTTTCTTTCCAAATACGTTTGATTTGCTCTGCATGATGTAAATCATGCAGAGCACGTTTCGCTCGATGTTCTGGATTGTCAGCGAGATCTAAAGTTCGGTAATAGGTTGAAGCTGCGATCGGTAAAATCCTACAAATCGTATCAACACCATATCGATCTTTATTGTTATGGATGAAATCCACCATTATTTGTGTGGGTGGTCGAGCTCCGCCTGGGCGAAAAAAGCGGCTGCTTTACGTAGAATTTCATTGGCACGCTTTAATTCTTTAATTTCACGTTCCATTTGCTTCATTTTTTCTTGATCAGATATCTGTTGTACTTTAATAGGATTTTGCTGATCTAAATGCTTTTGATGCCAGGCACGAAGTGTTTCAGGAGTACAACCAATCTTAGGCGCAATAGCGGTGATCGCAGCCCAATTCGATGGATAATCTTTTTCAGATTCAATCAATAATTGAACCGCTCTTTCTCTGATTTCAGGGGTGTATTTTACTTTTTTCATCGGGACACTACGCTTCGCTACGTCTTGCGAAGCAATGCTTCTCATCTCAAGAAAAGTAGTCTCCGACAAACCCGGTACGGTTCAAAATATGATTAAATGAGAAAATAGGCTTTGTTGCATAAAAGGAATTCATCCCCATACAGTTTAGATGAATACAGAATCAAAAAGCCGCTACAAAACAACCAACTGGGCTGAGTACAATCAGGCTTTACGCCAACGGGGTGCTTTCACTATTTGGTTTGATCCCCAAATGCAATGGTATGCAATGCCTACAGGCAAAAAAGGATGTCAACCGACCTACTCTGATACTGCCATTCAGTTTGCCCTGACAATACGCAACCTGTTCCAACTGGCTTTACGTCAAACACAGGGTTTTATTCAAAGCCTCTTTCAACTCGCT
>NZ_OOGT01000264.1 GCF_900323515.1 Acinetobacter stercoris
AAAAACCTGATTAATCAGGTTTTTATTATAAATGAAATAGTTACTTTTTACCTGTATGACCAAATCCGCCCGCACCGCGTTCTGTTTCTGCAAAGTCTGTAACAATGTCAAACTCAGCTTGCACAACTGGTACAAGTACATATTGAGCCAGACGCTCTCCTGGTTCTAAAGTAAAAGCGCTCTGACCTCGATTCCAAACAGATACCATCAATTCACCTTGATAATCAGAGTCGATCAACCCTACAAGGTTTCCAAGAACAATACCATGTTTATGTCCTAAACCTGAACGGGGTAAAATCAATCCCGCAAATTCTGGATCATGAATGTATATTGCCATACCTGTTTTAACCAAAACTGTTTGCCCTGGTTCAATTTGAATTGCCTGATCAACACAAGCACGCAAATCAAGACCTGCTGATCCGGCAGTTGCATAAGTTGGTAATGGCCATTCCTGACCTAAACGTTTATCAAGTACTTTAACTTGAACTTTCATAATGAAATCCTATTGATTTGTATATTTTAGGGAGATGCTTTAACGTTTTAAAAGTGCTTTTAAATTTTGCAAATATTGCTGGGCTTGTTGCTTAGGGTCGACATTTTCAGCCAGTTTCTTCTTGCGCCCCAACCAATCTACTTCATCAGATGGCAATTCATCCAAAAAGCGACTAGGCGTCATCTGCTTCATTTGACCACCATTTTTACGCTGTTCAGCTAAAGTAAGGGTCAAACCTTGCTGGGCACGAGTAATGCCTACATACATCAAACGGCGTTCTTCCTCAATTGTATCTGCGACAATCGAGTTTTTATGTGGCAATAATTCTTCTTCCAGCCCCATGATATAAACGAACGGGAATTCAAGACCTTTTGATGCATGCAAGGTTAACAGGTTGACCTTATCGATATCTTCATCTTCCTGTTGCTGCTCCAACATATCCAGTAAAACCATTTTACGGATAACACTCTCAATATTTTTTTCGTCGACATCTTCTGCCCGATTAATCAAACTTTGAATACTGGTATACAGCATCTCAACGTTATCAATCTTGGTCTTTTCCTGAGCAGGTGTAGCAGCAGTTTCGCGCAAATAATCAATATAACCTGCTTCGTTCATCATCTGACGGATTTTAGGAACAGGCTCATCATCATCGAGTAACTCTCGGGTAAATGATGAAATAAAATCAGCAAACTCAGCCAACTGCGTAGTTGCCTTTTTAGGAATAACCATAGTCAGACGCTGATCACTGGCTGCACCCAAAAGTGATAGATGATTTTCTTGGGCAAATAACCCCAATTTTTCTAGGGTTACTGGTCCTATAGCACGTTTAGGGGTATTAATAATTCGTAGGAATGCGCTGTCATCTTCCGGATTAATGATCAAACGTAAATAGCTCATGACGTCTTTAATCTCAGCTCGAGCAAAGAATGACTGACCACCTGAAAGCTTATACGGTATCTGCATTTGACGCAGTTGAGTTTCTAAAACACGAGCCTGAAAATTACCACGGTAAAGTACTGCGTAGTCTTTCCAGTTTTTACCATTCATCAGTTTATGCGTCAGTAAATCTTTAACTACACGTTCAGATTCATCATCATCATTACGACAGGTAATAATACGAATAACTTCCCCATGTCCCTTATCACTCCACAATTTTTTATCAAAAATATGAGGATTATTTTCAATTACATGGTTCGCTGCTTTTAAAATACGACTAGTTGAGCGATAGTTTTGCTCTAGCTTAATGACTTTTAAATTGTGGAAATCTTCCTTGAGTAGCGCCATATTTTCAGGTTTAGCACCACGCCAGGCATAAATTGACTGGTCATCATCACCTACGGCTGTAAACTGTCCCATCACACCGACAAGAAGTTTCACCAAAATATATTGCGCCGTGTTGGTATCCTGATACTCATCTACCAATAGATAACGGACTCGATTTTGCCAACGGTCACGAACTTCGGAATTTTCCTGCAATAACCGTGTAGGCATTACAATTAGATCATCAAAATCAACAGCATTATATGCACGTAAATTGCGCTCATAAAGCTGATACAAATGTGCTAATTGAACATCGTCCGCTGTTTCACACGTTGAATGTGCTTGCTCAGGCAAGATCAGGTCATTTTTCCAGTCTGAAATCTTTTTCATTGCTTTAGCAATGAGTTCCTTACTTTCAGCACCTGACATATTGTCACGATGCATCAAATCCATCAAAATTCGTTTGCAGTCATCGGCATCTAAAATAGAAAAATTATTTTTAAGCGGAGTATTTTTAAGCTCTAAACGAAGTAAGTTCAGACCAAAGGTATGGAAAGTTGAAACTGAAAGCCCTTTTCCTTCCTCTTTTGATAAAAGCTTTCCGACACGCTCTTTCATTTCACGTGCTGCTTTGTTAGTAAAGGTCATGGCTGTTATACGATGTGCAGGAATACCACATTGTTTGACCAGATATGCTATTTTTCTTGTAATAACAGACGTTTTGCCTGAACCTGCCCCTGCAAGTACTAACAAGGGTCCTTGAGTATATTTCATTGCTTCAAGTTGCTTGTCATTCAATTGACTTGCCGACGACATAAGTACACCTCATTAAAATCAGAGCATGATTATAGACATCTATAACCATATTGATAAGTACCGATACAAAATTCAATCTAGATCTTTAGGTTTACAATGATTGTTTATTATTCATAATATAAAAAACCACCCTTAGGTGGTTTTCAATTGATAGTCATTGAAATTACTGTGTTTCATAAACTGTAATTTCTACACGACGATTTCTCTCCCGACCTGCAACAGTCGAGTTGTCGGCAATTGGTGAACTAGAACCATAACCGCGTGTAGTCATCCTTGTTCGTGAAATACCCTGTGTTGCTAAAAAATTTGATACAGCATTTGCCCTATTGAGTGACAATGGATTATTAATTGCATCAGTACCTGTATTATCAGTATGTCCATGTATAACAAGCGCTAGACGTCCTGCCGTTCCATCCTCTCTTAATACCTTGGCTACATCAGTTAATGCCTTTTGAAAGATTGGTTGAATAACAGCTGAATTGGTTGCAAATGTGACACTTGGCATGATCAGATTAATTGAGCCGTCCTGATTACGATCTACATCCACCCCCGTTCCTGCTAACTCTTCACGCAATCGTTTTTCTTTGCGATCTAATAGCAAACCAGCACCTGCCCCCACGACTGCACCAATTGCGGCCGCTTGCCCCATTTTATCCCGATCTGCATTTGATCTTGCTATCCCTGCCCCGACCACAGCACCAAGACCCGCCCCAATTGCTGTTTTATCATATTCCATCTGACAACCAGCAATAACGACTGCGCCTGTCGCAGCTATAATCATTAATCTACGCATATCCTTCCCCTTTCAACACGTAAAAAAAATCGAATCATGATTCAAACCATGATTCGATTAATAATATATCCTATATTTGTGTATTATTTAATCAATAAATCACATAAATACAGATATTTTTTCAACTTTTAATTTAATTATTGCGCAGCATAAATGCTGATTTCTACACGACGGTTTTGCTCACGTCCAGCAGCAGTATTGTTATCTGCGATAGGATTTTGAGCGCCATGACCTTGTGCATTGATACGATTAGTAGGGACACCTTGCGCTGACAAATAGCTTGCTACAGATTGAGCACGCGCTTGTGACAAAGGAATATTGATTGAATCATTACCAGTGCTATCAGTATAACCTGTTACAAGAATCGCGCTCTTGTTGTCTTCTGTCAGAGTTTGCGCAACTTTATTCAAAGTTGAATAGAAGTTTGGTTTGATTGTAGATTTGTTCGTATCGAATGTGATGTTACCTGGCATAACCAGACCAACAGAACCGTCTGGGTTACGATTGACTTCTACACCAGTACCCTGCATTTGTTGACGAAGTTTTTTCTCTTTATTGTCAAGATAAAGACCAGCGCCTGCACCAAGTACAGCACCAATTGCCAATGCACGATTATTTTGAGCAGATGAGTTAGCATTTGAACGAGATAAACCGTAACCAGCTGCAGCACCAATCAATGAACCGATAGCAGTTTTTTTATAATCGCTGATGCCACCGCTTGTAGTTTGACCGTTTGACGGAGTAGTTTGACAGCCTGAAAGTGCTAATGCTCCAACAACTGTTGAAATTACTAATGCACGCATTGCATGCCTCCTCATGAAATTTAGTTAGATTGTGTTTTTTTTAAAAACGTAAATATATGATGAAATAAGTACAACCTTATAACCATTAGGTTTTTGTTAACTTTCTACACAATTTTTACATTTTGCAATTCTTTACAAAGTATTGGGT
>NZ_OOGT01000244.1 GCF_900323515.1 Acinetobacter stercoris
CCTAATAAATGAATATAAACAACTTAAAGAAAGTGAAATAAACTATTTCTTAGAATATTCATATCCCACTTCCCCAAACACCTTACTTAATATTTTCTACCGAATACAGACTTTGTAAGGTTGCATAAAAATAAACTTATAATTTTATATTTATTTCTCTAGATGACATACATAATCCACAATTTCATCAGCAGTCACACTGAACTGGCTATTTTCAGGGACTTCAAAAGATTCCCCGGCATGAATGATATGGACTTCAGGATCTTGCCCAATTTTAACCCGACATTCTCCAGAAATAATTTCAATTCGCTCAGCAACATGCGTTCTGAAAGTCAACGGTTGTTCTGATGGCAAAATCACCCCAAGAGTCTTTTGAGTCCCATCTTCTAATTTAATGATATGACTAATCGAAAGACCACCAAAATGTACATTTGATTTCTTAGTAACAGAAACAAAATCAAATTGATTTGTCATGACCCACTCCTCGTATTATTTTCTTATTATAAAACAAGAATATTTCATAAAAATGCAAATCCAGATTTCCAAGCAATAGCATATGAAAAAGTATTACAATTGTAGAGTCATTTTATAGAAAAAGTGTAAATGAGTTTTCCATAAGAAGACTCTGATTCGAAAAAATTCAACAAGCCAAGATTAACATTTTTTTGTTTGCTAGACATCTTGATTAAAAATGCGTATAACGCTCATTTTTAATCTTGTTCACCATAGGTAACACACGTTGAAACTTGTACTAGCTCCCATGGAAGGCTTAACAGACCCGATCATGCGTGATGTACTCACTCATGTAGGAAGCTTTGATTGGTGTGTAACCGAGTTTATTCGTATTACCGATTCGATATTACCTGATCATATTTATTATAACTACTGTCCAGAACTCAAGGCTCAGGGTAAAACTGCTGCTGGAACTCCTGTACATGTTCAGTTCTTGGGAAATAATCCAGAAATGCTAGCAGCAAATGCTGCCAAAGTCGTGGAACTGGGAGCACCAGCAATCGACATGAACTTTGGTTGTCCAGCAAAAACCGTCAATAGACATCGGGGTGGTTCAGTACTTTTAGACGAGCCAGAGGTTGTTTATGAATTGGTCAAGGCTGTACGAGATGCTGTACCTGCTCACATCCCTGTTTCTGCAAAAATGCGCTTGGGCTATATGGACAGGAACTTTACTCTGGAAAATGCCCATGCGATTGAAGATGCTGGAGCATCCTGGGTTACTGTTCATGCCCGAACCAAAGCCGATGGTTATACTCCACCTGCTTTTTGGGAACTACTCCATCCAATTCGGGATACATTAAATATCAACGTGATCGCCAATGGTGAAATCTGGACAAATCAGGATGCGAAACAATGCCAACTGGAATCAGGCTGTCAAGACCTCATGATTGGTCGTGGAGCAGTAACTACCCCTGATTTAACCCAGTGCATTCGACAAGATTCTAATGATGCTTTACTAGATTGGGAAGATTTATTAAGCCTACAAATCCGTTTTATCAATGGCCCAAGTAAAACTGAAATCGGAATGGTAGGACGCTATAAACAATGGTTAGGGATGATGAGCAAACACTATCCCGAAGCAAAGCTACTTTGGGATAGTGTGAAAAGAATCAAAAAACTTGATGAAATTATTGAAAAACTTCAACATAACTTAAAATAAACTCTTTATGAATGCCATATTCAACTAACAGTGCACAGTAATTCAATTTCTTCTGGTGAGAACTCTTTCATATAACTGGATGCTGGGTTGAGTAATAATGTAGAGCCTTTGGTTATTTCAAGCAGCTGTTTTGCTGGTAAAAGGAAATAGTGCAAATCATCTCCCAAACTCATCCTCAAGGTATCAAGTGTTAAAAAGAATGGGATCGCCTGCTCTCCATCTGGAGTCTCCATGGTTCGAAACTGGAGATTTGATTGATCTGAGTCATCTCCCAGACAAAAAACTTCTGAAACAAGCAATTGATTCAAAAAAGCTGAAAAAAGCTCAGGTTGATCTGCAGTTTGTATAAATAACTGTTCAAGTTCTTGATTTTGCATATCTCAATTCTTCTAAAATTGTATTGTCATTAACATTGATTTTTTAATATAAAAGTTTGAAATGGCTTAAGCTTTAATATCCCCAAGAAACTTAAGCCATAACAGAAAAATAGCACATTTTATTTTATTTTCAATATTTTTTTTATTTTATTTCAATAAGATGTGATATATATCATTAATTTTCCACAAAATGTGAGGGACTAAAAAGCTTGACTTTTCACACTACCATCAAAATTCAGACAATCTTCGACCCTGATCCGCTGTACTTTTGATAAATCAGTTAAATCAAACCAGGCATATTCAGAATGTTCAGAGCTTAATTTTATCTGTGCATTTTCTTCAAAATGACACCGAAAAATAAATGCATGTGATTGCACAGCAGAATGAAAATAAACTCCTGACAGATAATCAACCTGAACAGCACATCCCAACTCCTCCAGACACTCTCTGACCAAAGCTTCATGCACTGTCTCTCCCATATCCAATGCCCCACCTGGCAACCCCCATGCATGATCTACATAAGTTGCTTTCAACAACAAAACTTGTTGATGCTGATTGGTAATTACTGCATGAGAACCAAGTCGATACATATCCTGAAAAGCCATTTCAACTCCTAATGCCCTAAACTGCTCGGTGGTTCATATTCCAGACCATGAATATCTTCTAGACGTGCATTACGTTTTTTATCATTACTGATTGTGCTCATCAAATCATCCGCGAGTTCATGTAACAGATCAATATCATCTTTACTTAACTGTCTAGGCTGCCGATCAAGTAAACATAAGCCACCTAAAATTACTCCCTTTTTATTTTTAAGTGGTACGGCATCGTAAAAACGGATATGATTTTTTCGTAACTCAGAGTCATGCCTGAATCTAGGATCACGTCTTAGATCTTCAATCAATAGATCATCTTCTTGTACAATTAAGTGGGTACAAATAGATTCACTTCTTGCCACTTGAGCTTTTTCTCCAGATTTAATCAAAGGACTTGCAGGAGTGTATACCCAGTCAGTATCAACCCAGGAAATTTGCGCATATGTGACATCAAATGCATGTTCTATTTCCTCAATAAATTGTTCATAAATAGGAAAATTCTTTTGATTTAACACATCGAGATGATGAAGTATCTGTACACGCTCTGACTCGTTTTCTGGAATCGGATAAGTTTTACAAGCCAGATGTTCTTCTATTAATAATGCATCGATAGTGAGTAGTAACTCATTTAGATCATCCACCACTTCATAGACGTTAAAACGTTGCTTAACTTCATCACGAATACTCTGGGCATCACAATTCCAAGTTGCAAAAATGATCTTTGTATTTGGATAATCTTCATTGATACGATAATGGATCAAGCGAATTAATGCCATCGGCTCTGGGTGAAACAATGAAATACAGATCACACCGATATCATGAGGAATATCACCAAAAGTATGGCTTTGCATTTGAATTGCTGATTCGTTCGAATTTATAGCAACTACATGCCTTAACTGTAAACAATGTGCCAGCATGGCTGAGATATTTATATCAACCTCCCAACGCCCGCCAATACAATAAACCTGAGCACGTCCTGTTAGATGATCTGCTGGATAATCATTTTGAAAATCCCGATTAAAGACTTTTAAACCATGATGCATTTTTAAACGATGTTCAGCTTTTGCTACTTGGTGATGTCCATTTGAAAATAAACGTATCGCAGGAATAGCAACCTCGTCATAAAATTCACTCACACGTCGTGCAACTAAATCAGATGTAACATGTTTAGGTAAATGCTCTTGAACATATTCCTTGGCAATATCAAGTGCCGCATCGATATCATCTGCAACTAAACGCTGATAGAAACGTTCTGGAGGATTCAGTGCTGGTGTACTTCCAATCAATATTTTGACAAAGCCTAAAGCCGGTATATAGTTTGAAAGTACCAGAATACACGCAGTCAATGGAGTTGATAAAATTAAACCAATCGGCCCCCATATAGCTGTCCAGAAGGTTGCAGAGACCATGATCGCCAAAGTTGATAGTCCTGTACTCTCACCATACAACCAAGGTTCAATAATATTATTGGTAATCAATTCCAAAATAAGAATAAGTGCTACTGTCCAAAGTACCATATCCCATCCAGGATCAACCGCAAAAGCTAGCGTAATTGGAAATAATGCAGAAATGATCGGACCAACATAAGGTACAAAGCGCATGACGACTGCAACCATTCCCCACATGATAGCTGCAGGGACACCAATGACCAATAATCCTATTGCCATAGGAACACCATAAGTCATATTTACGACCAACTGCATCCTTAAATATTTACCGATTCGGTTGGCTGCTTCATTCAAAGCATCTGTCCCAACATTTAAGTTAGCGCCAAACAATCGCAATAACCGATCATGCAAATCTTTACGATCCAATAAAATAAGCACCACAAATACAAAGACTATACCCGCCGTAGCCAAAGGACTTAAAACCTTACCTCCCCATTCGAAAACTGATGATGCAATAGACTGATTTTGGCTCACAATCTGAACTTTCTGAACTTTAGAATCATCCTGTTGAATATGAGTATCTTGTTTCGGATGCAGATGTGACTTAGCCTGCCCCTCTGATTTTGATGCAGTATCATTATCATGAGTTGAGGCATTTGCGCCTTCTATAGAATGTTCAACATTATTAATCGTTTTAATTGCGCCATCCCAGACACTTGGACCATGTGCATAATTTTTTATGGAACTGAGTTTTTGAGTAATTGTATCTTGGTATTGAGGCAATTGCTGACTTAAACTGCCTAATTGGGAAATCAGGTAAGTACCAGCTCCCCCCAGAATTCCCAAAGTAAATAACACGACAATTACGATAGCAGGAATTTTAGGCAATCCTAATTTTTTTAATCGAGAAACTAATGGATCTAGTAAAAAACCAAACAATATAGATAAAGCTAAAGGGATAAGGACTTCTTTACCAACATATAACGCCACGACAATAATTGCAGCGATCACAAATCCAGCCATAACTTTTAAAATGGTAGAGATTTCTGCAACTTGCAAAAGCTTGGATAATGTGGTCGGTGCTATTCGACTTGGTAGGCGCTCCAGGTCATCAGGCTCAAGCATCAGGTTATTTTGATGCAATGTAAAATTCTTTCTTAAACGATCATGATTTGATTCTTCTTTTTTCATAATCATTATTCCTTTTTTCACGTTTCAAATAATGTAATCAAGCCAATTCAACAATTTCTTTTATTTATTTTTTTTAAAAAATATGCAAT
>NZ_OOGT01000372.1 GCF_900323515.1 Acinetobacter stercoris
TAAAATTTCTATTTATTGGCTTAACTGACATGCTTTTATCTATAGATTATAACCGCTCCTCATGAGCATGCTTTAAACACAATAATGTCCCTTATTTTAGATACGTGTCAATATTAATTATTTTTAGACGTCTCATCATTTGGATTTTTAAATTTTTTATTTGACTCATCTACATATGCCAGCGCAGCTTGACTGTTATCACGTAACAATTGGATTACTTCTTGCCATAAACCTATTGGAATTAATCTATCACCCGATAACCATTGTTTAACTTTTCTTGGCTCTATATTTGTTGAACGAGAAAGTCTGTTTGCCATGATTGACCATATAATAGTGTTCCTGTTATACGTAGCTGTTCAGAAGTTATACGATAGTTTTCAGTCGGTTCAGTCATCTTTAATTAAGCAAAAGCCTATCGAAGGAGGTTTTATCTACAAAATCCAATTAAAATTCATCATTTTATGCCCAATCTAAATAATCTTCTCCGTTTTCTTTTTTCCAGACCCAAACTGGTCTAAATGGACAAAAATCTGCTTCATAGATTACTAACCAAGTGCCAACATCTATAGCCCCGATACTTTCAGCAGCCTTTTCAGAAGCTGGAAAAGCATTTTTAAAACGAGCTAATATATCATTGATCGAAATGTCATATAGAATTTCATCATTGGTAGTCTCTGCTAATAAAAGATGCTTATTTTCCATCATTTTTTTTAAAATATTGAAGAAAATATCTTTCTTTAAACCGAAGTTGTTATCAACAATTTCTGGAAAGTCTATACTTTTTCCTAAATTACCTAGGGCTAACCAGAGACCATCTAAAGCCTGACCATCAGCAGCATATAAAAGAGTTTTTAGCTTTTCATCATCTAATAAAAATTCCATATTTCTCTCATTTATCTAAATTTAATTTCGACTTTAGCTTTAGGATCTAACCCTAAACTAGAGTTAATATTTGGATTAACTTGAATGTCAATTGTAAAACAGGTTTGTAAGACTTTCTTTACACTTATAAACACCTACTTTTCGATTAAAGAAAGTATAAAACAGCTTAAAGGAGTTTTTTAAAACATAGAAATACAATAAGTAATTATTAAGTGTAAAAGTCATTTCTCAAGATGGTACACATGATCATAAAGACTAGAAGAAATAGATAAGCTCCAATTCATCGAATGAGTAACGGATAGAGCTAACAATATGATTTGATTCGATTTATCACTATATAATTGATTATTATCAAGCCATAAACTTTCAAAATCTGCTCTATACAGGGCATATTAGTGGGAAAAATCCTAGCTCAGGCTCCTGTTTAAATCCAATTTGGAGAACAACATCAGATGATCATCTTCAAGCTGTTATCGAATAAATTTAATAACTTCAAATAAATACTAAATGAGTCACAATAGATTTATAACGCTTTTTAAAGCCAAGAATTCTCCTTTCTTGGCTTTTTTTGCATTTTCAGGCATAAAAAATGCCTATATACCATAAAAACCACTCAAAGAGTGGCTTGATTAAGATTTTAATAAAATTACTAAATTTCAATAAAATAAACAAAATCACCAGATTTAAACTTTATAGTTTTATCATCAGACATATATTTTAT
>NZ_OOGT01000154.1 GCF_900323515.1 Acinetobacter stercoris
GGAATATAAAATATCAGCACAACAAATAATACCTATTAACTATTTAATAAGTACAACCATGCAATGTAATGATGAACTAACACGACAGGAGTCTTTTATAAATTCTATAGCTAGAACACCTCTTCTTTTTAAAATTGAGGTTATAGATCATGAAAAAAAATATTTGCATCTTAAAATGCCTGATGGTAAAAATCATATTTTCCAAGCTACAAATAAAATGAATGATTTAACCCAAATAAATCATATTGATCACAAATAATATTATGAACTTTATTATTTAATATAAAGATAAATAAACAAAACCCCCTCAAGATGAAGGGGTTTTTTATCAGTTTAGATCAATAACTAATCTTATATCTGATACAAGGCACAATATTAATATACGCCTTGAGCAAGCATTGCATCAGCTACTTTTACGAAACCAGCGATATTTGCACCATCTACATAGTTCACAGTGCCATCTTCCTGAGTACCAAATTTTACGCAGTTGCGGTGGATCTCTTTCATAATCGCATGTAAGCGCTCATCTACTTCTTCGAAAGTCCACCCTAAACGGATTGCATTTTGAGACATTTCCAGACCAGAAGTTGCTACACCACCTGCATTAGAAGCTTTACCTGGTGCATAAAGAATTTTTGCTTCAACAAACTTTTCAACAGCTTCGAGCGTAGAAGGCATATTTGCACCTTCAGCAACACAAATCACCCCATTTGCTAAAAGTTTTGCAGCATCATCGGCATCTAACTCATTTTGAGTTGCACAAGGAAGTGCGATATCACATTTGATACCCCATGGACGTTGTCCTTCAAGATATTCAAAACCGTGTTTAGAAGCAAATTCAGAAATACGTCCACGTTTAACGTTCTTAAGCTCCATAACCTCAGCAAGTAACGCATCAGTGAAACCATCTTTCACATATACAGTACCATTTGAATCTGAAAGGGAAACAACTTTAGCGCCGAGGAACATTGCCTTTTCAGCAGCAAATTGTGCAACGTTACCTGAACCCGAGATTGTTACGACTTTACCTGTGAAGCTATCATTACGTGTTTTAAGCATTTCTTCTGCAAAATATACAGTGCCAAAACCTGTTGCTTCAGGGCGTGCCAGAGAACCACCAAATGACATCCCCTTACCAGTGAATACACATGAAGTATCATTGCTGAGTTTTTTCATCATCCCAGCCATATACCCTACTTCACGTCCACCTACACCAATATCCCCAGCCGGGATGTCTGTGTCTGAACCAAGATGGCGATATAATTCAATCATTAACGCTTGGCAGAAACGCATGATTTCGCCTTCTGACTTACCTTTAGGGTCAAAATCAGAACCGCCTTTACCACCACCCATAGGAAGCGTTGTTAAGGCATTTTTAAAAGTTTGTTCAAAACCAAGAAACTTCAAAATTGATAAATTTACTGACGGATGAAAACGCATCCCACCTTTAAATGGTCCAATAGCAGAGTTATATTGAACACGGAAAGCACGGTTTACTTGTGTTTGCCCTTTATCATCAACCCACGAAACACGGAACTGAAGAGCACGTTCTGGCTCAACTAGACGTTCAAGCAAACCATAATCTGCATATTGTGGATTTTTTTCTATAAATGGCCAAAGGCTGGTCATTACTTCTTCAACCGCTTGTAAAAATTCCGGTTGGTTTGGATCACGTGCTTTAACGTAATCTAAGAAGTCATTCAGGCTAGTATATTTCAACGCTCTTTCCTCAGCAGAAGGTGATACAAAATTGGTCAAAAATTCAATAAGAATGTTTTATTTTGGCGCAAAGTATTAAATATCTTTTGTAACGAATCTACAATACTTTTACCAACGTTTTTTTAAATAATTTTTATTTTCAATATTTTATTTTCTAATTATTCTTCAAAATAATGCCAAATTCTTCGCATAACAGTTAGAATTCATCCATATTTTATGCACATTTTTAGCGCTAAAATAACGCCAAATTAGAGCACACTTTAACTTCAAAAAACATGTTAAAATTGCTCAAGCCACACTATTTTTTGTTTAGCCAATCTCTCTAATTTAATTTCATCGCATGAATTCGCAAATTTCCCTAATAAAGCAAATAGACGCCCTTCTTCCACAAACGCAATGCGGTCTGTGTGGTCATAGAGATGGCTGTTTACCCTATGCAAAATCCATTGCAGAAGGCGAAGCAGCAAACAAATGTGTTCCAGGAGGACAACCTGTAGCAGATGCTTTGGCAAATCTTCTACAACGCCCTCACTTACAAGCTGAAGAAAGTGTCTGGCCCATTCAGAAAGATGGTCGACCACAACGGATGAAAGCCATAATTCGGTCAGATGAATGTATTGGTTGTACAAAATGTATTAGTGCTTGTCCTGTTGATGCAATTATTGGTAGTGGAAAGCTTATGCATACCGTACTTACTGATCTTTGCACAGGTTGTGAACTCTGTATTCCACCATGCCCTGTAGACTGCATTGATCTGGTTGAAGACCAAAATCCAATTCCAAATGATGATGAAAAAATCAGGGAACAAAATGATCTACGTCAACGTTATTATGCCCATATTCAACGTGAAGAAAAAAGGCGCTTGAATAGAAAGGGACCTGTAGTCCGTGCCGCAATTGATACGGAATTTTTTGCTCAGTTTTCCAAGCAAAATGAGGATTTTCCTTCTATCCAGATTTCGAAAAAAACTACTGAAACGTCTCAAATTGTTGATGCAAAAACCACAATTGAACTAGCAAAATTAAGAACTCAAATCAAAAAACTGGAAAAACAGCTCAGTGTACGTTCTGATGATAAAAAGTTGCTACAATTACAACAACTTCAGCAACAACTTGATCAACTTCAAAGTGTTTAAAGGAAATAAGACATGCCTGTTAAAAATATGACAAAAAAGCAGATCCAGATTTTCTTTGAACGTTTACGAGAACAAAGACCTGATCCTAAAACTGAACTGAATTATTCTTCACCTTTTGAGCTATTAGTTGCAGTTACACTTTCTGCTCAAGCCACAGATATCAGTGTCAATAAAGCGACTGACAAATTATTTCCTGTGGCAAACACTCCAGAATCAATCTATGCACTTGGAGTAGAAGGTTTAAAGGATTATATCAAAACCATTGGTCTATATAATTCTAAAGCTGAAAATGTCATTAAAGCCTGCAAGATGCTGATTGAAAAGCATAATAGTGAGGTTCCTAACAATCGTATAGATCTGGAAGCTTTACCTGGTGTTGGGCGTAAAACAGCAAATGTTGTATTAAATACAGCCTTTGGCATGCCAACAATGGCTGTCGATACTCACATTTTCCGTGTGGGAAATCGTACTGGTTTAGCTGTTGGTAAAAATGTTTTAGAAGTTGAGCAAAGACTTATTAAAGTCATTCCAAAAGAGTTTATCGTTGATGCACATCATTGGCTAATTTTACATGGTCGCTATTGCTGTATAGCACGTAAACCTAAATGTGGGGAATGCGTAGTCTCTGATGTCTGTAATTGGCCAGATAAATATGAATTTGGCGCTACACGGGAAATAACGGCTAAAACGTTGAATAATTAGTATCCACTTAAATTTCAGTAAAAAATAGTGCCTTATTAACTCGAATAAAAATACTGGCAATATTTGCCCTAAAATGATTTTAATAATCAAATCATTATTAGGCTTTACAATGAGGTTTGAGAAAATCCAGATGACAAAAGAACAGAGATAAGATCATCCTTTTTTATTTTTCTGTTGTAATCTCTTCTTCATTTCATCCAGTTTTTGCTGCTCTTTCACAAGTTCTGGGTGAATTTGATATTCTTTTCTTTGATTCTGGCGCTCCAATGCAGCCTGTTTTTGAGCACTACGCAATAATTTAAAACTCATAAAAAATAAAACAAGCAAGGCAGCAATACTTAAAACTACTAAAGCAATTAAAGCGGTCTTCATTTAAGTAAAACTCCACGATCTTGAAACAAATAAAGGAGCCATAATATGAATCAGGACTCCTTTATTGTCAAAGCTTAAAAGCTTTTGAGATTTTATTTATCTAAAATAGCAAATAAATCTTTTTGAACTTCTTCAATTGGACGAAGACCATTTAGTTTATTATAAGTCGGTGCATTTTCACCAGAAGCTGCGCGACCTTGATAAAAACCAACCAGTTGTTCAGTCTCATTATGATATGAGCCTAAACGCTTGCGGATTGTTTCTTCTTGATCATCTGGACGCTGTACAAGGTCTTCACCTGTTTCATCATCTTTACCTTCCACTTTAGGCGGGTTATATACGATGTGATAAACGCGACCTGATGCAGGATGCTGGCGACGACCAGAGAGACGTTTTACGATTTCCTCATCCGGAACATCAATTTCAATAACGTGATCAATATTGATGCCTTCTTTTTCCAAAGCTTCAGCCTGCGGGATAGTACGTGGAAAGCCATCAAAAATACAGCCATTCACACAATCAGGTTGCGCAATGCGCTCTTTTACCAAACCGATAATCAACTCATCTGATACTAAACCACCAGATTCCATTACAGATTTAGCTTTAAGACCTAATTCAGTACCTTCACGAATCGCAGCACGGAGCATATCACCGGTTGAAATTTGTGGAATATTGTAGCGCTTACAGATCAACTGAGCTTGTGTACCTTTACCTGCTCCAGGTGGTCCGAGTAAGATAATGCGCATAAAAAAACATCCTCATTTAAAACAATATGTATGATACCTCGCGCGTCGAATAAATCGGCATCGACTAGGCACCTAATTATAAGAAAGCCACAAACAAATGTATCAAGCCCGCTATAAATCCTGTTACACCGCCTAGTACAATCAAAATCCATTCGTCTTCCCTAAATGCAGGACGTAACAGGTTTTGAAATTCTCGTGGTGTCAATTCACGAATACGCTCTTTAAACATCTGAAAGATTTTCTGTGCACGGCTCGCATTAAAGGCTGGGTCGCATACAGGCACCATCGTAATTTCAATTGAGCGATCAATCAAGTCTGTCTTTAATTTTGCATATTCGCGTGGTCCTAAAGACAGCTGTAAAGATGTCCGAACCAATGGCGTTTCCAAAATTTCATTTACATGACGTTTAATAATGCGGCGGGTTTTGTCCTTTTTAGGACCGTACATCATTTCTGTCATGATAGATTTTAACGTAATTAGGTCTTCTGTGACTACACTTGCAAAAACATCTGAAACTTCTTCCTGGCGTTTCATAAACGCGCCTTGGACATTATATGTACCAAGTCTAGGAATAACAGGTTTAATCCATGGAAATTTACGGTCTTTGGTAAACTCAAAAAATTGCGGATAACGTATATAATGTGGCTCAACTGGATTAAATACCATCCAGATCGCAATCCAGTTGGTTAAGAATCCCCAAATTGCTGCCCAAAATGGAACTGTCCAGTGCCATGGTACCAAGAACCAGACCAGCATTTGAAAAACACCAAAGAACATTCCAATTAAAGCACTGATATGCCAAATAAAATTAATTTCCTTTTGTCCGACTTTCAAGAACATACGAACCATTAAACGGCGATCACCTTCCATCTGGCGAACCACCATGTCACGCATATTGACCAGTGATTCAACATTCATGGTCAGTTCTGTTACAAGCTCTCTTAAAATGGCAGGAAGCTGTTTATGTGCCTGTGCATATATGCGTCTTTTTATTGAATAGGGTAAATTTTCCCAAAGGACAGCATTACGATCCAGCATGACCTCGTCAATCAAGTGCTCAAGTTCAAAACCGACCTGTTCACCAATGATCCGTGCCATATCCTCTGGATCCATCGCTTCCAGAAACTCACGTAATGACCCTAGTTTTGACAAGGTATTATCCGTGATAATTCCAGAAATACGACCAGCTTTACGTGGCACGATCCCCTGCCAACCTACTGGTAATGGTCCTATATGAAAGCCCCAGAACTTGATTGGATAAAACACCATTTTCAGTGCCATCCAGACATGTGCCCAAGTCACAAATGCAGTTACAGGGATAATACTCAAAACTGCTAAATGATCTGGTCTGTTTAAAAAGGCTTGCCACAAATCACTGACGTATCCAAACATGCATGACTCTCGTATTTATTTCTATTTGCGGTCGTAAAAGCAGGGAAATATAATCATAAATGATTTTATAATCCTAGACTTAAGCTGTAGGCAATTTGTAGTAATGGTTTTCTTTCCAAAACTGTCGCTTGACCGTCATGGATTTCACTACCTACACCTAAACCTACACTTAAAGTACTAATGCGTTCTTTATTAAGCCAGACGAAAGATAGATCAGCACCACCACCATAAGCAACCTTATCACCACTTCGGGTAGCCTTGCTTCGAAGCGAACCGCCATAAACGCCCAAATAATATCCATTGTGGTCTTTTCCAGTTAAAACAACTGGATATCTAAATCCTATTTGCCCCGCAGGTTCATTGTCACCATTGATAAAAAAACCAGCTTTGGCATATGCAATTCCATATGGGTTGACCCATTCTGCATTGAGATGGCCAATTTGCTGAGTAATCCCTGCACCCACATTGAATGTCGCCAAATTTGCATTTTTTAACTTCGCTTCCGGCAAATAAGATGCCAAATCTGCATGAACAAAACCTGCAATAGCACTCAATACGAGTAAGGGAAAGATTTTTTTCATTATTTTCTCCAGAATCCCTATTTTTAATTTAATAACAATCCATCGATTGATTTTTTTTGACTTTAACAGATTTATCCCGCTTCTTATATACAACAGCTCACAAATTTACTGTCTACAAAGTCAAATCCGAATACATTTTTATTTCTTCATAATTTAAAAATTTTTAAATATTACCTGCATAATAGGTTAAAATGGAGCGCCTCCAATTTTCTTCTCTCTAAGCTTTGGTAAAGTCATTTCGGTATGAAGCAGCATTTTCCACTTAAAAACGTCCAACAAGAAAAGCGCATCTACCGTGGTCGAGTATATTTTGCGATTGGGATTGTTGTATTTGCTCTACTGATTTTACTCTCGCGCTATGCCTATTTACAGATTTTTCATTATGAAGAATTTAAAACGGCTGCCGATAATAACCGTATCAGGCTACAACCAATTGCGCCTGCACGTGGCTATATTTATGACCGAAACGGTATCTTGCTTGCTGATAATTATCCTGTTTTCACAGCAACATTAAGTAGAGCTGATGTAGAAGATATTGATAGCACTGTTCATCGTTTAACACCGATCTTAAGCTTAACTCAAGAAGATATTGACCGTTTCAATAGCCGTATTAAAACCGCTAAAAAAACGGAACGGGTCACTCTCAAACTGAATCTGACAGAAACAGATATCGCAAAATTCAGCGAAATTAAATATCAGTTTCCTGGTGTAGATATTGAAACGCAGATGACCCGTTATTATCCACATGGGGATCTATTTGCACATGTCATAGGCTATGTAGGTCGTATCAATGATAAAGAGCTTAAGATCATTGATAAGGATTCTTATGCTGGAACCAACCTGATCGGTAAAATCGGAGTAGAAAAATCCTACGAAGATTTACTTCATGGAACTCCAGGATATGAGTCGATCGAAGCAGATGCACATGGCAATGTACTCCGCCATTTGGGACGTAAAGAATCTGTTCGGGGTAATGATTTATATCTTTCTCTGGATTACGGATTACAAAATATCGCAGCTGAACAGCTGGCAGGAAGACGTGGTGCAATTGTTGCTATTGACCCACGCACAGGTGAGATTTTAGCGCTAGTTTCCAGCCCAAGTTTTAACCCGAACCTTTTTGTTACCGGTATTAACCATACCGATTACAGTAACCTTCGTGACAATCTGGATCAGCCTCTTTACAACCGTGCTGTACAAGGTGTTTATCCACCTGGATCAACGATCAAGCCAATGGCTGGTTTAGGTGGTATACACTTTAAAACTGTCGACTGGAGTACCACGATCAATGATCCTGGTTACTTCCATTTGCCTGGTGATTCTCATAAATTTCGTGACTGGAAAAAGACTGGACACGGTATCGTAAACCTTCACAAAGCTATTAAAGAATCATGTGATACCTATTTTTATATTTTATCGTATCAAATGGGTATTGAACGCATGAATGAATGGATGCGCCAATTTGGCTTTGGTGCAAAAACAGGCGTTGACCTCCCAAGTGAAAGTGAGGGTTTATATCCAAATCCTGAATGGAAAATGCGCACCCGCAAAACGAAATGGTTAAAAGGTGAAACCATTTCCGTCAGTATTGGTCAGGGTGCATTCACAGCTACCCCATTACAACTTGCTATGGCTACGGCAATAGTATCCAATCATGGCGCACATATTACGCCACATGTACTCCGCGCTAGCAAAGGTGCCAAACCACATACTGTATTAAATGCACCCGATGGCAAAATCAAATTTAACGGTACTGATGACGACTGGGTTAAAATGCGTGATGCTATGGTTGATGTTGTACAAAATGGTACAGGTCGCGGTATCCGTACACCTCTCTACTCTATTGCTGGTAAAACAGGGACCGCTCAGGTCAAAAGTATTGCTCAAGGTAAACGTTATAACGAAGCTGCACTGACTGAGCGTCAACTAGATCATGGTTTATTTGTGGGTTTTGCACCTGCAGAAAACCCTCAAATCGCAATTGCCGTAGTCTGGGAAAATGGACGACATGGTGGCTCCGCAGCACAGCTTGCCAAACCTGTATTTGATTACTGGCTCGTTAAACGCCAGAAAAATCCGGTTCTTCCAACCAACCATCAAGTGAGTGGCGGTTTAATGACAGCAGGAATCAAACCTGGAGAACTTCCTAGCGGTGAAGGTAATCTCAACGCAGATCCAAATGCCATGCCACACAAACCTAATACAACTTCAGGGAATACAACTACATCATCAACAAATAAACCTAAACCAACCAATGCATCACCTCATAACGAATTGCGTACGGATGTAAGCGAATGAAGAACAATCTACTCCGTATCATTGGAGGTAAATGGAAACGCCGACAACTCGGTTTTGCCAATATTGATGGACTACGTCCAACCCCTGATCGTGTCCGTGAAACATTATTCAATTGGTTAATGTGGGATATTCAAAATGCCAGTGTATTAGATATTTGCACAGGTTCTGGTGCACTTGGTTTCGAGGCACTCTCTCGTGGTGCCTCTGAACTTTTAATGATTGAGCCAGATAAAATTCAGGCTAAATTTTTAAAAGAAAATATTCAATTACTTCAGGCATCGAACTGTCAATTGAAAGTTGCAAAAGCTCAGGATGTACTCCCGTCCTTACAACAACAATTATTTGACGTTGTCTTTTTAGACCCACCTTATACTTTAAATCTATGGTCAGAACTGGCAATTCTAGCCGACCCTTTAATTAAAAGTCAGGCACTTATATACGTAGAAGCTGACCGGGAGTTGGCACAACTTTCATTACCGCAAACATGGCAACTGATTAAACAGACTAAAGCAGGTGTTGTTCGGGCAGGTTTATATCAAAAACAGTAAATAAAAAAAGATTCCTTTAAGGAATCTTTTTTATTTTACCAACGTCTATACTGTCTATCAGGAACAGTTTGAATCACTGTTGTTTTACGTTCATACCGTCTATCTCTGCCATCATGGCGGTGATGTGACCTGTCATCATAACGACTATGGCGTGGTCCATCATCATAAGGTGCAACAATACATCCTGTAAGTGAGATACCTATTAAAGACAATAAAAATAATTGTTTCATCAGAGACAAGTCCATCTTCTATATTTGTTAAAAAAATTCTGACAAAAGCACATGGACATGTTCGGAAGCTTATGTATTAAATTGATTAAGTT
>NZ_OOGT01000272.1 GCF_900323515.1 Acinetobacter stercoris
CGTTATAATTTAATAGTTTTGATTGTTTAGATTGAACTATGCCTTTTACTATTGCCTCAACAGTAACATTCGAAGAAGAAATTAAAAAAAGTAGATTTCAAGCGATTACCTCACCTGTGGAAAATGAGCAGGAAGTCAAAGCATTTCTGGAGCTCCATAAAGATATTTCGACAACACATCAATGTTGGGCATGGAAAATAGGGCATCATGTTCGTTTTAATGATGATGGCGAACCATCTGGAACTGCGGGCAGACCCATATTAGCCACTATTGAGGGTAATGATTTGACGAATATTATTGTTCTGGTCAATCGTTGGTATGGAGGAATCAAACTCGGTACTGGAGGGCTGGTTCGGGCATATGGTGGCTGTGCAGGACAGTCTTTGCTATTAGCTGAAAAAATTGAATTAATTGAAAAGAAAAAAGTACATTTCCAATGTACATTTAGTGAGTGGGCAATTTTACAATACGAGTTAAGGCAACAGAATATAGAATTTATTGAACATTACGAAACAGATGGTGTTCATGTTAATGCATTGATGCAAATTCATCAGATTGAACCATTTGCGATAAAAATACAGGATCTAACACGTGGGCGTGAGCTGTTAAAAATAGTAAAAGAGCTGAATGATGAATGAGATTGATCCTTTACTGAAATATCGGGAGCAACATAAGCATCGGTTAAATTATATGCCTTGGCTTTACTGGACGCTCAAACCTAAAAATCGTGTATGGGCAGAAGCTTGGCAACAGGAATATCAAGCTTATTTAATGTCTATGGAAACAGTTGAAATAGGTGTTAACTGCTTTATCTCACCATTGGCACATATATTTGCTGAACCAGGTCGTAAAATTATTATTGGTAATGATAGTTTTATTGCTGCCGACTGTACCTTGCATGGGCCTATAGATATAGGAAATGAGGTTGCAATTAATCATCACTGTATTCTGGATGGTGGAAAATCAGGAATAAAAATTCATGATCAGGTTCGCATTGCTGCATATAGCCATTTATATGCTTTTGATCATGGAATGAGTCTAGATCAGCCGGTTTACCAGCAAGCGGTAACATCAAAGGGAATTGAAATAGGAAAAGATGTCTGGATCGGTGCACATGTTGGAATCAAGGATGGAATTAAAATTGCACAACATGCTGTTGTCGGGATGAATAGTATGGTTACCAAAGATATTCATGAACGCGAGATCGTGGCTGGGAATCCTGCAAGATTTGTACGATATCGTGATTAAACTTTAAATGAAACAATTCATTAAATAAGCTGATGATATTGTTTACATAAAGTTGAAGACCTGTAAAAAAAGATATGGTACTTTAAAATTAAGCAATAAACCCAGGACTATAGAGTCAAGAAGAGGTAGATATGAGTCGTGTCATTGCATGTATTGATTCTTCGCCGTGCATCAATGCTTTAGCTGAGGCTGCAGCATGGGTTGCACGAAAAACTGGTCGGGAATTAGTTTTATTACAAGTGCTGGATTATTATCCAGCGAGTTACCATCTAGGGGAAATCAGTGGTGTAATTGGTTTTGAAAGTAATGCAATGTTGCTTAAGGAACTTGCTGAACTCGAGCAAAAGCAGAGTGAACTGGCAATTAATTATAGTAATAACTTGCTTGAACATATTTCTGAAATGATAAAAGAGAAATATGATATTACACCTAGTCATATTCAGGAAAAGGGAGATTTTTTAGAACAAAGTTTTAATGTTCTTAATGAAACAGACTTTGTTGTTATAGGGCGGTTAGGAGAGCGTTCTGCTGAAAAAAACAAAACAATTGGCAGTAATGTGGAAAACTTTATTCGGGGTGCAAAGTGTACAGTTTTGACTGTGGGAGAAAATTTTAAGCCACCAACCCGTTTTATTTTTGCTTATGAAGATTCGCCTACCTGTAAAGATATGCTACATCGGGTTGCAAAAAGTGATTTGTTAAGACAACTCCAGTGTCATTTGCTGTATGTGGGAGATCATCCAGAGATTTTAAATCAACCTTCGCTCTATTTAAGAGAAGCTGGGTTGGATGTAGTTGTGGAGTATCGGTATGGCGATGTTGCCGAAAATATTCTGGACTATCAAAATCAACATCAAATTCAATTGATTGTATTAGGTGCATTTAGTCACAGTAAAATACATCAATTTTTCCTCGGTAGTGTAACTACAACGATTTTCCGTAATGCGACTGTTCCGTTATTGGTTGTGAAATAGTTCTTTTTTGCAAATGCTATGGATAATTTATCTATAGCATTTTAAATTTTAGAATTGACTTTTTGGAAAGCAAGGTTTTCAGAAAAAAATTAAATTCAAATGACTATTTAATGATCTTTTTATTAAAATTTTTTATTTTCAAATAGATATCTGGTTATATGACAGTTATCCACAATTATACAAACAAGAACAGGGGATAACTCAAAATAGATCGTTTCAACTAGTGTTAGAAAAAAAGCCTCTTTAACAGAGGCTTTAGCAGCACTTATTTTACAATCGCGATGGCAAAACCATCATGACCTTTGGAGCCAACGGTTTGTAGCGCAGTACATGATAAAATTTTTGGATGGTTCTTCATGGCAGTATACATATCCCGAATCCCCTGAATACTTGGTTTGTGGTTATCCACATCCAGGATATCACCAGCACGAATGACATTGTCCAATACAATAATTGTACCAGAATGAGATAAATTTAAGCCTAATTCGAGATATTCAGGATAACTTTGTTTATCGGCATCAATAAAAATAAAATCAAAAGCTTCAAAATCAGCAGGCAATGTTTTCAGGACATCAGCAGCACGTCCTACTTTGAGTTCAATCGTTTGGGGTAATCGAGCATTATCAATATTTTCCTGGGCTAACGCTGCGTGAGTATCACGACCTTCTATCGTCAAAATATAACCGTCATCAGGGAGTGCTCTAGCTAACCACATAGTACTATAGGCAGCAAAAGTTCCTAACTCGAGTACGCGTTTGCATTTATTCATCTGAATGAGCATCTGTAAAAGCATGCCCTGATTTGCTGCAACAGCTAAATGGTCGGGAAAACCTTTTTCATCAGTATTTTTTAACGTCTGGGTTAGAATAGGATCTTCAGGAATTAAATGTGATTCGATATAAGCATCGATGTCTGACCACATCTGTTGCATGATTGTGTCACCTAAATTACGTTAACTGCATTTTAATCTTTTCGGATAGGAGTGCAATTTTAAAAAATCTTTTTGAGTTTTTTTTAGCCAGAAAATGCCTGTATTTAGAAATTACTACACATCGAGCTATTACGTGAATGGTCAGGGCCCCAGGTACGGAAACCTTGAGTATCGATATGGATTTGTCCTGAAGCATATAATCCGAGTCCCATATTCAAACTTTGACCATGCTGTGCCCAAAATTGGCAAAGTTTAAACTTGGTATTTTCAATAAATGCATAATCTTCAGGGCTAGGGGTAGCTGGACCGATGCGGAAATCCATCGCAGAATTGAATAAATGGCGAGAAGAGCCAGCTCCACCAGCACACTGATTTAAAGGTAAATCACGATAAACAGATGTAATTTCAAAATCAGTCAAAATTTTTGCAGCAATTAAATATTTAAATATTCTTAAGGTAGGAATCTGATTACGCCACAGTTCACGGTTGGGTACCATGTATTGATCTCTACCACATTTCTCCCAGTCGCGCGCTGTACGGAATAGTTCAAAACTTGGTATAACGTGTCCTACACCATTTTGTTCAAGAAAATGTTCATATTCTCGGGTTTGAGCTTGATTGTTGGGTTGAGACAACCATGCCAGATAAGAGTTTGGAGTAACTTTGGGAGGAATAGGGCGTTCAACAATAACTTTTTCTTGTGGGATATAAATACGATGCCCAGAACTTTTCTGTGTTTGAGTTTTTTGAGGGGATGAAGTACATCCGATCATCATCATAGGGACGATACTGACTGCGAGCAGCCCCTTCAAAATATATTTCATTATGGAGAGATAAGTAATAA
>NZ_OOGT01000356.1 GCF_900323515.1 Acinetobacter stercoris
ATAAAAGTTTTCTATTAACAATAGGTTGCTTTTTATTATCCATTACAACAAAAATATAGTTATGTTTGGTTGGGTCTGAATATGGGCATTCTTTAATTTTCTTTGGCGAGAAACTCCTATCTAGAATGTAGACATTCTGCGATTTATCCAATTTTAATGTAGAAATTATCTTGTATCTATTTGATATAAGTACGTTGTTTTTCTTAAAGAAAAGTTCATTTTTTTCATCACATTTAGCATCGTAAATAGCTGTTATTTTATTTTCAGCATAAGTGACGCAAGTAGTGCTAATTAATAGTAAATATAGAAAGAATCGCATTAGTAAGTTTTCCAAAAGAGAGTATGGCCTTCACAGACGGTTGCTATAATACTTTTACTAGCTCTATGTGCATTAGTAATATATATAAAGTTTCCTGTAGTCCAATTTTTCGGATCTAGAAAGTCCTGAGAGGGAACTGATGATGCATAATTATACTTTGTATATACAACTTTACCTTTAGGATATACTTTTAATGTAGCAGCTTTGTACTTTTCATAAATATTCTTATCAATCGTGATTTTCTTATATTCTCTAAATTTTGCGTGTGGTGCGCTATTTTGAAATGGACTTTTTAAGCCCCAAGCTAAAAAATCCGTTCCATCCCAAAATGTTGCTCCTTGAGTTGGGTCGTCGTAGCCAGCTAAAAATTGTAGTAAGCCTTTTCTAATGTTATTTGATTTCGTATCTGTTTTAGATGGTGATAATAAAGTCCCTTTTTGACTTTTTGGAACAGAAGAATAGGGAGTAAGCAAGAGCTTAAATAATTTCCAACTTAATTCTTTTGCTCTATTAGATGCTGTGAATCCTAAACAAACACACTCTTGTCCAGGATCGCCAGCTTCTTCAGCGAGAATAAAAGCATTTTTTTGAAAATCTGAATGGGTCATGTCTAATTTTTTCTTATTCTTATAATCATTACCATCTTTTCCATTACAAGCATACAAATCTTCTATTTGCCCTGTACCGTTAGTAATTTTTCCTTCAAAGATACCTGTATCCACATTGTAGTAATAACCATTTAATAAACCCTTATCTTCCACCAAATTATTATTTGTATTTTGTTGATTATTTAACATTTGGGAAGTTAATGCGTTGGCTCTGGCACCTCCACCATTATCCCCCACCACCAGACTCTGTTTAGGTAATAATTTACAACCACATGAAAGACCATCACCAGCACGCGCCATCGGTTTTCCCTGTACTTTCATGTACTGATCACCAGATATAATCGTCGAAACTGTTTTATGCAATGGACATGTTGCCTTATCCCCAATGCAAGCAGCAGGAATACCTTCAATTTTAAAGCTATCTTGACCTGTAAGAACTACTCCACCGCCTGTGGTGGGACAGCCAATCGTAATATAAGGCGTAGCCATATTATTTAAACTCTTTGTTATTATTAATGATCAAGAAAACCTTTAGGTGTTGGTTCGTCCTTAAATATTTGAAAGCGAACTGACGTATCAGGGCTATCAATAATTTCATCACCATTTTCCAAACGGCTACCAATAAGAGCAACTGAAGCACCTTCAACAATACATGCAACTCCAGCACCTGAAATAATTTTAGATGTTGTTCCATCTGCATAAATGACTTCATCACCAACACGAGCAATTGCTAATCCATCTATTTTGTACTGAGACGTAGCTTTAACCAATCCCCCATTTTTCGACTTAGCGCCATTTACAGCTAAATAATAAATCGTTTTAGGTTTATGTTGATAATAGAGTTGTTCAGCTTTGAGGCTTTGTTCAATATCCTCTGGAGTCATCTGCATTAACAATTCTTCTGGCAATTCATGTATAAAAGTTGGACTTGTCATTTTTTGTACCACTCAATAA
>NZ_OOGT01000274.1 GCF_900323515.1 Acinetobacter stercoris
CTAAACTATTTTCGATATATATGATCACAACTATAAGTTAGACCATATATGTCCCAAAACATGAATAAAAACCTGAAAAAATTCTAACGGGGCTAAAAATATTAAGGACTGTGATTTTGTTACCAGATTTTTATTTGAATATGGTATGTGTTGCAAAAATACAATTAAATGAGAAAATTTTTGCGTAAGCCTACCTGATAGATAGCCCAAGATTCACTCAGGCTATCTAGAATTTTATGTCACTTGAGTTCTTGAATCAGTGATGGATAAATCAGCCCATCAACATTTTGCTCAGTTTTATAAATACCATTTTCGACATTAAATTTATTTACGTGATATGAAGAACCATAGATCGAATCAAAACCACTCCCCTTGGTAAATACTTTTTTATTGGCATCAATATCCAATAAATGTGTACCATTGACCATCTGCTCATATTGTTTCGGATCCACACCTGAACGATTTGCCATAATTTTGATGGCATCATCATGTGTAGCCGGATCATTGATATATTTAACCGTTTTATCCCAAACCTGAATGATTTTTTTCCACTCATCTTTATGGGCAGATAAATGGCTCATATTCACGGTCAAAGTGTCATAAATTAAGCCTGGTTTATCTTTAGAGCTATAAATGATTTTAGAACCCGTTACAGCTTTCAATGCTTGACTCGCAATAGGCTGCCAAACTGCAATCGCAGAAACTTCAGGACTTGAAAATACCTGTGGCAACTGGTTTGTGGCGGAATTGACCAGCTTCACATCTGTCTGAGCAATTTTTTGGTCTGTTAATGCAGTAGAAAGCAAAAGATGATCTACAAGTCCTTTTTCAACACCAATAGATTTGCCTTTTAGATCCTGAACACTATTTATTCCCTCTTTGGCAATGATCACATCATTACCAGCAGAATAATCAGTCGCCAGAATCATTAAACCTTGTGTCCCACCCGATGCTGTAACCAGATTATCGCCATTCGTTACCAGTACTGCATCAAGCTGGTTGGCTGAAAATGCTGACAGAGATGCTGAGTAATCAAACCATTTAAAATCAACATTTAGACCAGCTTCTTTTAACCACCCTTTTTCAATTGCCACCTGCCAGGCGACCCAACCAGGCCAGTCACTATAACCAATGGTAATCGGTTTACTTTCAACAGAAGCCTGTGCCTTATCTTTGGTTTCTGGAATCTTGGCTGTGTTATCACAAGCACTCAGTAAAATTGCAGATAAAATCGAAATAGATAAAAAAGCCTTACTCATCATACAGATATTCCCCCGATCTTTTCACATTTAAATGTTGTATTGGTTGATTTGAGTTGCTCGATATATGCACGCCATCCCCCAAAGTGGCTAATATCCGTTGCATCCGCTAACGCATATGCTTCACAAATAAAACCTTTCACCCATGTCCCATCCTCTAATTGCACATTCCCAATTCCGAGTGGCGCTGGAACTTCGGCAACAATTGCCCCAAAGTTGGCAAGCGGTATATCCCATACTTCAACTTCAATCGCTTTCCCTTTGGCATTGAACTGCAAGCCTGGTTTCGGTGGTGTCGTATTTTTCAAGGCAAAAAGCTGGTAACTGGATGCTGTTTTGGTTTTTTTAAGTAACGTGCCTTGTCGGCGAGTAAGCTGAAAATTTAAAGGCATCCCTGTCAGGTGTGCGCCAACTACTGCCAGTTTCACAGAGTTTTCAGACTGAATTCCAATCGTTTTTTGGTAGTTTTGATCAGATTTGGCTAAGGTCAGATCAGTGATTTCCTGCCATTTCTGGGCAAAATTAGCCAATGTCTGATCATGCCAAGCTGGTGCTATAAAGGTCACACCACTCGGAAGACCATCTTCACGGATCAGATTAGGCAAAGCTATAGCGGATAAATCTGCAAAATTCACAAAATTGGTATAAGCCCCCATATGCGAATTTTTAACAATCGGATCGGCTTCTACATCAGCGATTTTATAAATAGTCGGTGCAGTAGGAACCATCAAGGCATCAAAAGATGCTAAAGCCAGATTGATTTTTCGAGCAAAAACTGCCCTGTTATATTCAGCTTTCAGAGCATCGGTTGCTTTAAACTTATCGGCTTGGGAAATAATTTCCTTGATCACAGGATGAGCTAACTCACGTGATATAACACGTTCTACAGCAACTGTTCTTTCAGCTACCCAAGCATCATTGTATAAAGCTTTGGCCAATTCATTAAACACAGTGAAATCAATACTTTCTACTTCATAGCCTAATGATTTGACCCGTTCGATAGCAACTTGAAAAGCTTTTTGACTCTCTACATCCCCATAAAACTCTAGCTGTGCAGGTATTGCAATTTTTCCTTTGGAAAACTGTGTTGGAACATTTGCTGGATGAGCACGTGAATATTCATCTGTTTCATCATATCCTTGCATAATACTTGCCACTTGCCATGCGTCATCCGCTGTTAATGCGAAAATAGAAATGACATCAATCGTGCGACAAGCCGGCATTAACCCTGTAGTCGAAAACCAGCCTTTTGTTGGTTTCAACCCAACAATATTATTATGCCCTGCAGGTACTCGTCCTGAACCTGCTGTATCGGTACCTAAACTAAATGGAACCCAGCCATTTGCAACTGCCACAGATGAGCCAGAACTAGAACCACCACTGATATATTCAGGATTGAAGCTATTTTTGACAGCCCCATAAGGTGAACGTACACCAACTAAACCTGTGGCAAATTGGTCTAAGTTGGTTTTGCCAATCACTACCGCCCCTGCCTTTTTAAGTTTAGCAATCACGGTGGCATCTGTAGTTGCTAAATACTCTGCTTCTTTACAAGCAGCAGTAGTATGAAAACCCGCAACATCAATATTATCTTTGACTGCAAATGGCACACCATATAATGGTAAATCTGCGCTATTTTGTTGTTGCAATGCTTCGATCTGCATTTCAATCTGCGCCGTAGATGCGATCTCAATCCAAGCATGATCTTGATTGTTTATGCTTTTAACATAATCAAGTAAATCATCTAGTTTGATTTGCTTATTTTTATAAGCCATTTTCCAGTCTTGAATGGTCCATAAGTCTTTCACAAACTTACTCCTTATTGAATTCAATCATTTTGAGGAATCGGAGGCATCACCGCATCCATCAGTTCGAGATGCCCCTTGATCACACCTTTTAATGCAATAAATTGCTGGCTAATATGCCTGAGTTCTGAACTTGCACCTTGCATCAACATGACTTGGAGTATCTTTTGTTGATCAAGCTGAATGTGAAGTGAGCTAATCACTTGTGTTAAATGTTGTTGTTGTAAATCTATTAGTTGATTTCGAAGTTGCATATGCTCCACGTCATAAAGTAGTGTCAGCGTACCCACCATCACGGCATTTGAATGAGCCTGCTCTGCAATCAAATGCCGATTGATCATGTCTACAATCGCTTGAGATCGACTTTCATAATGCTGATCTACGATTTTTTGATCGAGAGCATTCAATGTTGTTTCAGGCACAGTGATACTGATCCGTGCCAATTTTGCTTTGGCCACAGATTTATCCTTTTGCTTTTGTGATTTTCAATTCTTGTTTGACATACACACCAGCGCGGGCACTGAATAACTCAACTAAAAATACTTTGAGTGGATGTGGTTTTTTAGTTTTTGCATCATTCATATCGCAACTCCTCGATAAGTATTACCAAATGAAGTTTTAGTATTACTTATTTAGAAATGCAGAAAATGTGCCAATTTTGAGTCTTATTTTTGGTTATTTTTAGTTGAAAATGTGCTTATTCTTTGGGCAAAAAAATACCCCATGCACGATGATGGGGCTGTTTAATTTTTTTACAATTAATTTGATTTTCATCAAACTCTTAGGAAAAGATATATGAAAAATATTGTTTATTAATAGCATTTCTATAAAATATAATTTATCAAATACTTGATTTTAATAATTTAAAGGGATTTACATGAATCGTGGATCAGAG
>NZ_OOGT01000275.1 GCF_900323515.1 Acinetobacter stercoris
CTATAATGTTAATTACAGCAATAAACTTTGTAAAAGACTTTATATCTCTTATCTTGATCACTTTTAAGTCTAAATATTTAGTTAAATAGGTTGATATATTCAATTATTAGATCTGGTTCTCGCTTTTATGCGGCATAATTTCCATTAAAAAGTTAAAAATAAGGCTATTTCTTTTAAATAATTGCAAGCAACGCTTGAATTTTCCAAGCAAGCCCATACCTCTTTCATTATTAATGAATTAAACGATCATGGCAGTTTATGTATTTGCTCAGTGATCACAACTGATGAAATAGTAGGACTGTACATGTTTAAAAACCCATTTAAACGGAGATCATCAATGGCTAATGAGCATAATGAGCAAGCTCAAGACATCCAACAAGAGCAAGCTGAACAGCAAAATGAGCAAACTCAAGCTGATGTAGAGCCTGCTAACGTTAGTGTTGAAGATTTACAAGAGCAAATCAAAAAACTTGAAGAAAGCTTAAAACTTGAAAAAGCACGCACAGCAAATGCTGTGTATGAAGCACAAAAAAGTGTGGAACGTATACAGCGTGAATCTGAAAAACACAAAGATACAGTCATCGAAAAATTTGCCAAAGAATTACTTGATTCTGTAGACAACCTGGAACGTGCAATTCAAGCAGGCGGCAACGAAGAAAGCCCCGTTCTTGAAGGTGTGAAACTAACTTTGAAATCCTTGCTCACAACTTTAGAAAAATTTGGTGTGGTCGAAGCAGATACAACACGCGGTTTTAATGCAGATCTGCATCAGGCTGTTGGAATTGATCCTACTGCTAAACCAAACGAAATAGGTAATGTTCTGCAAAAGGGTTATACCTTAAATGGTCGTTTGCTCCGCCCTGCTATGGTCATGGTTGGTCAGTAAGGTTCAGAATTCGAGGGTTTTAAAAATATTTTCAAAGAAATTACTTGAAAAATCCTGAACGGCTCTCATATCGGATAACAAGCATAAACAATTGCAAAAAAATTTAGAGGAACTCATTAATGGCTAAAATTATCGGTATTGACTTAGGTACAACAAACTCATGTGTTGCTGTACTTGAAGGCGATAAAGTTAAAGTAATCGAAAACGCTGAAGGTGCGCGTACAACCCCATCTATCGTTGCTTATAAAGATGGTGAAATCCTTGTTGGTCAGTCAGCAAAACGTCAAGCAGTGACTAACCCGAAAAATACATTATATGCAATCAAACGTTTGATTGGTCGTAAATATGAAGACCAGGCTGTACAAAAAGATATTGGGATTGCACCATTTAAAATCATCAAAGCTGACAATGGCGATGCTTGGGTTGAAGTAAACGATAAGAAACTTGCTCCTCAACAAATCTCTGCTGAAGTTTTGAAAAAAATGAAAAAAACTGCAGAAGATTATCTTGGTGAAACAGTAACTGAAGCAGTGATTACTGTTCCTGCTTACTTCAATGATGCTCAACGTCAAGCAACTAAAGATGCAGGTAAAATTGCAGGTCTTGATGTTAAACGTATCATCAACGAACCGACTGCTGCGGCATTGGCATTTGGTTTAGAGAAAAAAGAAGGTGATCGTAAAGTCGCTGTTTACGATCTGGGTGGTGGTACATTTGACGTATCAATCATTGAAATCGCTGATTTGGACGGTGATCAACAAATCGAAGTATTGTCTACAAATGGTGATACATTCCTTGGTGGTGAAGACTTTGATAATGCATTGATCGACTATTTGGTTGAGGAGTTCAAAAAAGAACAAAACTTCAACTTGAAACAAGATCCTCTTGCATTACAACGTTTAAAAGAAGCCGCTGAAAAAGCAAAAATCGAGCTTTCTTCATCTAATTCGACTGAAATTAACCTTCCATACATCACTGCGGATGCAACTGGTCCTAAACACTTGGTGATGAATGTAACTCGTGCAAAATTGGAAGGTTTGGTTGCTGATCTTGTTGCTCGTACTATTGAACCTTGTAAGATTGCGCTTAAAGATGCTGGTCTTTCAACTTCTGAAATTTCAGATGTTATCTTGGTTGGTGGTCAATCACGTATGCCACTTGTACAACAAAAAGTGCAAGAATTCTTTGGTAAAGAGCCGCGTAAAGACGTGAACCCAGATGAAGCTGTAGCAATTGGTGCTGCGATCCAAGGTGCAGTATTATCGGGCGACAAAAACGACGTATTGCTTCTTGACGTTACACCATTAACTCTTGGTATTGAAACAATGGGTGGTGTGTTAACTCCAATCATTGAGAAAAACACAACTATTCCAGCGAAAAAATCACAAGTGTTCTCTACAGCAGCTGACAATCAACCTGCGGTTGACATTTCAGTTTACCAAGGTGAACGTAAAATGGCTCAACAAAACAAATTGTTGGGTAACTTCCAGTTAGGTGATATTCCACCAGCTCCACGTGGTGTGCCACAAATTGAAGTATCATTCGACATTAATGCCGACGGTATCTTGAAAGTATCTGCAAAAGATAAAAGCACTGGTAAAGAGCAATCTATCCAGATCAAAGCAAACTCAGGTTTGTCAGATGCAGAAATCGAAGCAATGATCAAAGATGCTGAAGCAAATGCTGAAGAAGACCGCAAATTTGAAGAATTGGCAAAAGCACGTAACGAAGCTGATGCCTTGGTTGCAAGCTCAAATAAAGCAGTTAAAGATCTTGGCGACAAAGTCACTGAAGATGAAAAAACTGCGATCTCAACTGCTGTTTCTGAACTTGAAGCAACTGCTAAAGAAAATGACGTTGATGCGATCAAAGCTAAAACTGAAGCGCTTCAAAATATCTTGATGCCGATTACTCAACGTGCTTATGAGCAAGCTCAAGGTCAAGACGGTGCGCAAGGTTTTGATCCAAACCAATTTGCTGGTGATGCTGGTCAACAACAAAAAGCTGATGATGGTGTTGTTGATGCAGAGTTCACAGAAGTTAAAGATGACAAAAAATAATTTGTCAGCTTAATCAAAAAAGACCGTGCGTAAGCACGGTTTTTTTATTGTACTTTTAAAAATATAATATAAATTATCAAGAATAAATATTTTTAAAATAAAACCCATGCGCTTCTGGATTACACTTTTTCTGATTTTATTGATTGCTACTTTTACTGTAAGGCTTACGTATCCACCACATTCGGACCAAACTTCGATCACTGATACGATATTTTCCCACAATTCAAATATCCACTATACGCTTGGCGAAATCGACCCAAGATTTAACCTAAGTTCGGAAAAAGCTAAAAAGATTGCTCAAGAAGCTGCCGGCATTTGGCAAAGAGGCTTAAATAAAGAATTATTTACTTATGATGAAAACGCTAAACTTAGCATAAACTTTGTTTATGATGAACGCCAAGCTGAATCTGATGCGCGTCAGCAGGAATTAAAAGTTCTGGAAAATATCAAACAATATACTGATGCTGAACATGAAAGTTTAGAAAAAATCAAACAAGAGTTAGATCAGTCTCTGGAAGAACTAGATCAATATAAAGCACAATACAAAGATAAAGTAAACCAATATAATCAGTTAGTTGAAGATATAAACCAGTCTCCTCAACAGTATAATCAAACATTCAAACAAAAAATTCAGCAGCAAAAAATTACACTACAACAAGAACAGCATCAATTAGAATTGCAAATTGATGGATTCAATCAAAAAGTGACCAACCTGAATCAAAAAATCAGCCAGCTCAATGAAGTCTCAAATCAATATAATCAATCTGTAGGGACTTTTAATCAACGCTTTCAACCTCGCCCATTTCATAAAGGCATTTTTAATGGAAGTGAAATTAATATTTACCAATTTCAATCCGATGATGATTTAAGACTTACTATTGCTCATGAACTCGGTCATGCATTGGGAATGTCTCATAGTGATGATCCATATTCACTGATGTATCCAGAACTTAAAAAACAAAAAATGCATGATTTTGAACTCACTAAAGCAGACATCATACT
>NZ_OOGT01000276.1 GCF_900323515.1 Acinetobacter stercoris
GCCTAATATTTTATCAAATTTATAAAAATATATTTCTGCTTTGCAGACTTGGTTTTAATCTTGGGGAAAATCTTTAGTAGAAAATATAAAAATGTAAATTTTTTTTCTAAATAATTTATAACTTGAGAAATGATGATGCAAAAACCTGAAAAATTTTTAAAAGATTTATCTGTGGAAGACATGAAAATGTTGTCACAGCAAGAAATAGATCAAATGTTTGAAACCGAAAGCCAATATTTCAACAGCTTGTCACAGACACGATATTATTTTGCCGTTGATGGTGCAAAAACAAAAAATGGAGGAATTGTTCATACAACTTCTCAAGTAAAAATAGGCGGTATATCAGTGGCCTGTGTAGGTGATGAAGTTGTCTATCCTGATGATACTACATCAAAGATTAAAAACGGTTGTGGTGATGCGAGTGTTTATGATGGTAGATCACTCGCAATTGTTGGAAGTCAGTTAGAAAATGGCGATGAAATTATTGAGACGTTACAAGACGGAGCTTGTATCCGAATATTTGAGGGGCAAACGCCACCTAAAGGTTTTTTATCTTAAGCAGCAAAATGATGAGCCTCAGCTTTATTGCTCGTATTTAAATAACAAGAAAAGTTGAGGCGTTTTATAAAAATAGATTGGGGGAATATTATAAATGGCTATAGGTATGGGCTTGGATGGGATGACCACGACGCATGGTGGCATTGTTAAAGCAACAACAGATTTAAGTTTTGATATGGGCAGACCATTTTTGAGAGTAGGGGATGGTTTCTTTTGTCCTAAGTGTAAAGTTTGGTCTACTTTACTGGATGTTTATCCGCATGTAGTGATGGATGGAAAGGCTGTCGTTCCGCTTAATGCCAAGTTTTCATGTGGTGCGGAGTTAATGGGGGTAAATAATCATACGGTGATGGAGTATGGCTCGGGTTCAGGGCTTGCTAGCCAAGTATCGTATTTTAAGAATCAAGATTTAAATAATAGTTTGGTAGACGAGAAAGAAAAGGAAGAGACATGTTTTTGCGATAAAGAAATTTCTTTAGAACTATTAAAACAAATACTTCCCAAAGAAGCTTTATCAAAAGGGTTATTTTATAAATCGGTATATCCCAAGATTAAAGGTTTAGACATTAATAAATTTCTAGAACTACTTAATAAGTACATGAAAGAGTATGAAATCAATACTTGTATGCGTAAGGCTCACTTTTTAGCTCAAATATCATGTGAAGGTGATCACTTTAGGACTACAGAAGAGTATAAAAATAAAGATGGTTCTTTCCCTAAAGGATGGTATCGTTACTTTGGTGGACCAGCTTATCATGGTAGAGGGTTAATACAACTAACCCATGACATCAACTATGATAAATATGGTGCAGCAATTGGTCAAAAATTTACAATGAATAACTTGGACCTTGTTGCTTCTGAGCCAGAACATATTGTGCATTCTGCAACGTGGTATTGGGCTAAAGGTTCAATTTGGGGTAATGGCAATATTTATTCAGATAAAGATGATTTGCACTATGTAACAATACTGGTAAATGGAGGGTTTAATGATTACTGTGGAAGAAAAAGTAATTTATTAAAATTACTACAACTAATGAAAATAAAAGAATTATGTCCTAAAGTTAAAGATAGGGAAATTGGTAAATATAGCTTTTCAACCAGTAAATTAAATCATAGTAAAGGCGGTAAAAGTACGTGGCTTCGCTATCACACGAGAAAGGACTTAATTTCAAATGTAAGCTGTGAACCGAAATGAGTAATAAGTAATATGAAATTAATTCCAATAATTGCATTTTTAGCAATAAGTTCGGTATTTGCATCTGATATAGACATAGTATCTTTAAGTAAAGTACAGCATTTTAGTGTAAATGATTGTAAGATTATCAATTCCGCACAGATAGCAATTCCTTCCAAAGTCAGTGAATTTAGAATGGATACAAATGATTATCTTCAAATTACACTTATAGGTAAAAACTCTGCTGAATGTTATTGTTTTAAATACTACCCAGATCTTTCCCCATATTTGGATCTTAAAGTAAAGAAAAATATTTTATATATTATTGAAATGTCTGGTACTGCGTCAAATGGAAACTGGTATGAAAAAAGGTACAAAATAAATATTAAAGATATGGTTTTAACAAAAATTAAAAAATAGATTGTATGCTATAGTATTTCCAATAAATGCAAATAGAGAAGCTCATGAGCATATTAGTGATTGGAGTGACTGGGCTTTGTTGCATAAATACTTAATCATTTGATTTTATTAAATTTATTTTTAGGTTAAATTTTAAACAAACCCTTTAAAATCATTGAGTTGTAAAATCTTTATGCAACAAAGCTGATAAGAACTTAACTTGAATCCGTATAGTCACTTTAAGATGGTACATTCTTTATGTTTTAATCTGCATAAAAAATAGCTAATTCGGCTGACACAGAATTTTGAACGCCCTCAAAAGGAACAGTTGAAATATATGGGCAAAGTGAAAGGGTTGGAGGTGTTGCTGGAGAATGGGGTTTTGTAAATTTTGCTGTTCTCCCTTAAAAGCATCTCTCCCTAGCCTTCTCCTAAGAGGAGAGGGATGGGGGAGGGGAAAATCAGCTATCTTGAGTAGCTAGTTCAGTCGTATCTTTAGATATTATAGTATGATTAATCTCAGCTTTTTTATTAGCTATTCCAAATGGAATGTGAACAGAAGCAACACTATCAGCGGTTCTTTCAAGGTGGGTAACTTGATCATCAAAGAAGATATGAGGTTGAAGTATTTCCAAAACTTTACGTTTTTCAATTCCACCTAAGAAAAACGCTTCATTGACGGTTTCAATTCCCCATGAACGTAAAGAATTGATTACATGTTTATGCGCAGGCGCATTACGCGCAGTAACGATAGAAACTCTCAAACGACTTTTATAATCAGAATGTTGCGCCTGATATTCAAGTTCTTCTTTCTGTAGTATAGATAACTCTTTCAAAAGTTTATAGAGTGGACCCTCATTAGCAGGTTGATCTGCAAGATTCTTCTCATTTTCAATAAATGCTCCAAGCCCACTTTGTTTGTAGATTTGTTCTGATGAATCGTCAGCAATGACACCATCAAAGTCGAAGGCAATGCGAAGTTCTTCATCATGAGCTATATCAAATATATGACCTTTTAGAATTAAGCCTGCTGGATAACCTGCATTGATGGCTTGATTTACATCAGTTTCATTTGCTGAAAGAAATAAACTAATATTCAAAGAATCTATATACTTATAAGGTGTACGACCTTGCAGGAAAATAGCTCTTTTAATCCCTAATCCATAATGTTCTATTGAGTTCATCACACGTAAACCAGTATTCGGGTCGTTACGTGAAAGTAAAATAACTTCTACGAATGGTTTATCTTTTGGAAATATACTATTCAAATTAAGTAGGCGTTGAATAAATGGGAAAGCGACGCCTTGATCTAAAAGAATATTTTCGTGTTCACGTTGATATTCACGATAGGCGAGTTCACCTTGAGTTCTAAAAACTGCATCTGACTCTTCTAAATTAAACAAGGCACTTGAAGCTAGACCAATTACAAGCTTTTGTTCTAAATTATATCCGCTCATTTAGTTACTCCTTTAGTTTCAATTTTTTGTCCATTAATGGATAGTTGAATATTGATAGGTTGCTTATTTGATAATTTGTCTAAATTATTAATTTCAATATCTAATGGAATTGCTGTATTTATTTTATCTTTATCGCTTGAGAAATATATTTCTTGTTTAGCGGCCTCTTTGTGAGTTGGGAAACCCCGTAAAATGTTTTCATTAATCTTTTTATTTTCAAGTAGTTGATTTGGAATCCAAAAAATAGAAATAAGCAATAATCCCCAAGCTATCATAAAAAAACGCCCAACACGAATCGGAATTTTACTTACAGACGGTTTATCTAAAATGATTTCTCTACTATAGATTAATTTTGGCC
>NZ_OOGT01000347.1 GCF_900323515.1 Acinetobacter stercoris
GAAATATACACTTATCTGCTCAAGACTAAAAAATAATTAACGTGATTTTTTGAAATTTGTATCGAACTTGGATAATGCTCAACCAGATTTGGATAGTCGATAAAACATACAATCTTCAATATCAAAACAAAGATATTGGAGATCATCATGAACGGAACTTATGTTGATATAAACAATGGACGTCAGTCCTTTAAAGCCTATTTAACTGTACCTGAAACAGGTCATGGTCCTGGTATTATTCTTTGTCAGGAAATTTTTGGTGTAAATGAGGTCATGCGTAAGCAGGCGGATTATCTTGCTGAAGAAGGTTACACCGTGATTGTTCCAGACTTATATTGGAGACAGCAACGAGGTGTAGAGCTTGGCTATACACCTGAAGATTTTGAAAAAGCTTTTAAACTTTATACCGAGTTTAGTGAAGATCTAGCAATAGAGGATATCCAAAGCTGTATCCAGTTTTTATCTGAGAGCGAAGCATGTATCAGTGCTGAGTTCGGGGTTGTTGGATACTGTCTAGGTGGAAAACTTGCTTATTTGGCAGGGTGCCGCTTAGCTAAAATAAAAACCGCAGTGAGTTACTACGGTGTCGGTATCGAAAAATCATTGTCTGAACTCAATCAGCTCAAAGGTACATTGATATTGCATATGCCTGAGCTAGATGAGTTTTGTCCTGAGTCAATTCGTCATCAAATTATTAATACAGCAAAATCTTATCCTGATGTACAAACTTTTGTATATCCAGCAGTTGGACACGCATTTGCCCGAGTCGGAGAAGACCATTACAACAAGCCTGCTTCTGATCTGGCACATGGACGTACCATTGCCGCATTACGTAAAGCATTAGGTCCAGACTATGATCTTGAAGCTTTGTGGGAAGAACATGTGCGCTATGAGTTTGAAACCAGAAATGTTCCACAAACTATGGCGACAATGGTTGCAGAACCTTATGTAAATCATATTCCAACCATGACAGGCGGGGTGGGTTATGCACAGCTTTCACGTTTTTACCGACATCATTTTATCCATAACAATCCAAAAGATATGGCTTTGACACCGATCTCACGAACAGTGGGTGCTAGTCAATTGGTTGATGAATTCATCATGTCCTTTACTCATGATGAGGAAATCGACTGGCTTATTCCTGGTATAAAGCCGACGGGTAAGTTTGTTCAGATCCCGATGTTGGGGGTTATCAAGTTTAGGGGGCCTAAGCTTTGCCATGAACATATTTATTGGGATCAGGCGAGTGTATTGGTTCAGTTAGGGATTTTAAATCCTCAAGGATTACCTATAGCAGGTGAGGAAACAGCATTGAAGCTTTTAGATGAACGCCTTCCTTCTAATACGTTAATGGATTCTTGGGGAAGTAGTGAAGGCAAAGCCATAGATTGAATTGCAGTACTGCATTTGAAGTAAAACAAGGCGTAAAAAATAAGGAAATAGTATGGGTACGATGAATATGGCGACCAATGCAGATGAAAAAATGATGGAAGTTGCGAATGTTGATAAAAAGCTGCTACGGACTTGGCTAGGTCAATATGCAACAGGTGTAACGATCGTGACCACAGTAGATGAAAATGGCAAAAAAGTCGGTATGACAGCCAATTCTTTTACCTCTGTATCGCTAGAGCCTCCCTTGGTTTTATGGAATATCGCAAAAAATGCAACCTATCTTAAGGCATTTTGTGAACGAGAATACTTTGCGATCAATATCTTGAGTGAAGAGCAGCATTTAGAGTCAAATCATTTTTCTAAGCCTGCTGAAGATAAATTTTCGGGTATTGATTCGGTACAGGAACTGAAAGGGTTGCCTGTACTGGAAAATGCATTAACTACATTTATTTGTAAAAGCTATCAGATTCATGAAGCGGGTGATCATTTTATTATTGTGGGCGAAATTAAATATTGTCGTCATAACGGAGGTCGTCCTTTGGTTTTCCATAATGGAAAATATCATGAGGCTAATTTACATCGAATTTATAAAGACTAATTT
>NZ_OOGT01000278.1 GCF_900323515.1 Acinetobacter stercoris
TTATAATATATTTTAATCTAATCACACAAATTTAAATTAAATCATTATTAAGTTTATACTTTATCATTTATTTCTCATATTTAATAAAAAAGCCTCTAAAGGTTAGAGGCTTAAGCACTTTAGAAACTATCTTCCGGGATTCTTACCCAGCCTTCCATCAAAATTCGGGCACTTCTACTCATAATTGCTTTTTTAACAACCCATTGGCCATTTTCTAAATTAGCCTCTGCACCAACTCTTAATGTTCCTGATGGATGTCCAAAACGAACGGCATTTTTTTCACCACCTCCAGCAGCCAAATTTACCAATGTACCAGGGATAGCAGCAGCAGTACCAATTGCAACAGCCGCAGTTCCCATCATGGCATGATGTAATTTCCCCATAGAAAGGGCACGTACTGACAAATCAATATCAGTATCAGAAACTGTCTTACCACTTGAAGCAATATATGTCTTTGGTTTGGCTACAAAAGCTATTTTGGGTGTGTGTTGACGATTTGCTGCTTCAGCAATATCCTGAATCAGTCCCATTTTTACAGCACCATAAGCCCTAATTTTTTCAAAACGCTTTAATACTTCTGCATCCGAATTAATCGCATCCTGAAGCTCAGTACCTGTATAACCAATATCTTCTGCATTTAAGAAAATTGTAGGAATACCTGCATTAATAAAAGTTGCCTGAAAGGAGCCAATATCTGGTACATCGAATTGGTCAACGACTTGTCCAGTAGGGAACATTGCTCCACCATCTTCTCCATCATCGGCAGGATCAAGGAATTCAATTTGAACTTCTGCGGCAGGGAATGTCACACCATCCAGCTCAAAAGCACCTGTTTCCTGCACCTGACCATTGGTTATTGGAACATGTGCAATGATGGTTTTAGAAATATTCTTTTGCCAGATCCGAACCGTACATACACCGTTTTCAGGAATTCTATCAGCACTAACCAGACCATTTGATATTGCAAAAGATCCAACAGCAGCTGTTAAATTTCCACAGTTTCCACTCCAGTCGACAAATGCTTTATCAATAGAAACCTGCCCGAAAAGATAATCAACATCATGTTCTGGTTGAGTACTTTTCGATAAAATAACAGTTTTACTGGTACTCGATGTTGCTCCACCCATTCCATCAATTTGCTTCCCATACGGATCAGGACTTCCAATTACACGTAGTAATAATTTATCTCTCGCCTCACCTTCTACTTGAGCACGTTCAGGTAAATCATCCAGTTTAAAAAATACGCCCTTACTGGTACCGCCACGCATGTATGTCGCTGGAATTCTAATTTGTGGTGCAAAGCTCATATGACTGCTATTCCTTTTGTGCCTTGAATTTTGATTATGCCAATTTATAAGTAAATATCTCTTTTTCACATCATAGCATGGACAAAACAAATAACATTGACCAGATGACTTAAGTATAAAAAGCATGCGTCGAAGCTTTGGCTTTAGTCGACTAACATAAAAATATTTAAAAAAATAAAAAATCATAATATATTGTTTTTAATTAAAATTATTTATAAAACATAAAAAACACAGGGTCTGCCTTATTTGCACATATTGCTTGCATACTAGGCTAAATGTAACCAATCAATTACAATGCCGCTATTCTATTATGAGCTGAAAAACATTGAGCAACGAGTCAACTAAACTTCAGCGCGGACTCAAAAACCGTCATATCCAACTCATCGCAATGGGCGGTGCAATTGGTACTGGACTATTTTTAGGTTCAGCGCAGGTCATTCAATCTGCTGGCCCTTCGATTATTCTCGGATATGCTATTGGCGGATTAATCGCATTTTTAATCATGCGTCAACTTGGTGAAATGATTGTTGAGGAACCAGTTGCTGGTTCATTTAGCCATTTTGCCAATAAATACTGGGGGAAATTCCCTGGCTTCCTGGCTGGCTGGAATTACTGGATTTTATATGTACTCGTTGCAATGACCGAACTTACGGCCGTTGCCAAGTATATCAATTACTGGTGGCCGCATATTCCTGCTTGGGCATCTGTCTTATTCTTTTTTATTGTCATTACCTGCATCAATTTGGGTAATGTCAAATTCTATGGTGAATCCGAATTCTGGCTGGCCATCATTAAAGTTACAGCTGTAATTTCAATGATCGTGTTCGGTTTATATTTGCTTTTGACAGCAGGAGCAGATTCTACAGCATCCTTTAGCAACCTGTGGACTCATGGTGGTTTCTTTCCACATGGCTTTGAAGGTTTATTCTATATGCTGGCATTTTTAATGTTCGCATTTGGTGGAATTGAACTGATTGGTATGGCTGCTGCTGAAGCTCAGGATCCTGTAAAAACGATTCCAAAAGCAATTAATCAGGTTGTTTTCAGAATCCTGGTTTTCTATGTCGGTTCTCTAGCAATTTTACTTTCATTAGTGCCATGGGACCAATTACAGCTTGGCGGTCTCGACAAAAGCCCATTTGTCATGATTTTTAGTCAACTTGGGATCGGTTGGGCGGCAAACCTGCTAAACTTTATTATCTTAACTGCTGCACTTTCTGTTTATAACAGTGGCATGTATGCCAACAGCCGCATGTTGTACGGTCTGGCACAACAAGGGAATGCGCCGAAAGTATTCACAAAAGTTAATAAACAAGGGGTGCCTATTCCAGCAGTACTATTTTCGGCATTATTAATTTTTGGCTGCGTTTTATTAAATTATTTTGTTCCAGAAGATGCACTGAGTCACTTAATCTATGTCGTTGTCGGTGCTTTGGTTTTAAACTGGGCAATGATCAGTTTGACTCACCTCAAATTTAGACGTTTTCAAAAACTTAGATCTAGAACAAGTCAATACCCTGCCCTCTGGTCGCCTCTTAGTAATTTTATTGTTTTAGCTTTTATCGCAGTTATTTTATATATTATGTGGACTCAAGGTTTTAAAGAATCTGTCATCATGATTCCAATCTGGATCACGATTATGATTCTCTTTTATGACTTTCTTAATCCCAAAGATTTTAATGATATTGAATAACAAGCCTAGTCTTATCAGGGTTTTTAGTTTAGTCTAAAGACCCTTTTAACTTTCACTTTAAAATTTTCATATCCTCTTTTTTATTTTTCATTTGTATCTAAGGAGCTTTCTATACGATGCAAAAAAGTTCTAACGACCCAACTCATTTAAATAGTATCGAAGTATTCATTTGATATTACTTTTAAGCAGAAACAGAATATAAATTAGAGAATACGATGATTGATTGGGCACAGTTATTAGAACATTATGGTTATGTAGCAGTAGCGATCGGAACCTTTTTTGAGGGTGAAACGATTTTATTGCTCGGTTCTTATGCTGTGCATCACCAGATTCTGGATTTTTGGACACTCATTCTCATTGGATCTTGTGGTAGCTTTATTGGCGATATGTTTTATTACTATCTTGGATATCATCAAGGCTATAAAATTCTAAAAAAACGCCCAAAGCTTGAAGAAAAGTTTCATAAGGGAAGTAAATTTATTGAAAAATATCCCATTCTTACAATTTTATTGATGCGTTTTTTATGGGGGTTTAGAACTATTCTACCTGCCAGTTTCGGGATCAAGCGATTTAATCTTCCTGTCTATATTGTTGCAAATGTCATTGCCTCGTTTGTCTGGGCATATGTCATAGTCGCCCTCGGTGTAAAAATTAGTCATTATATTCATGTCGTTTTACACCATATGCATGTCCATGCAAAAACAATCACTATCGCTGTAATTACAACAATTGTGATCAGTATAGTTATCCATCTACTTGTGGTTGTAAGACGTAAAAACCAGTGTAAAAAGGATTAATATTTTTAATTTTTTAGAATTATTTATTTGAAAAATAAAATCATATTCCAAAATTACTTTAATTTTTTCCTATAATCATTTAG
>NZ_OOGT01000368.1 GCF_900323515.1 Acinetobacter stercoris
TAATATTTGGTTTATTATATACAGCATCATCATTACAACTTCATTTATTTTATCTTTATTCTCTACCCGGAAAAATCTCAGTAGCGAATCCCAAGAATTTTTAAATAACTTAATATGCCTATGTATCGGAGCGATGCTATCTATCGGCATATTAATCTTTAACTATTATGTTCCTGTTATACAACCCGATATAAATACTAATCATCTGATTACATTGAGTACATTATTACTTAGTGGTACTTATCTTTTTTCAATTTTATACCTTACCCAACGCTTCCTGCATTTTATTTTTATTTTTGTGCCTTCGAGTTTAGCCTTTTTACTTTCTGACGTTATATTCCCGCATTTAATTGCACCTCAATATTATATATGTCTGATAGTATGGTTTAGCATATTGTTTATTGGCGGTTTGGTTATGTATAGAAAACAACGTCAATATTCACAATTTATTATTAATAACCAGATCTTGCAAAACAATGCTGCACAATATTTAGAGTCTTCAAGAAAACTATCTGAGCAATTAAGCATATCTTCACTTCGATCCAAAGAAATCGAGAATGAGCTTCAGTTAAATAATCAATTATTGGAACAAAAAGTAAAGTCTAGAACATATGATATTGAACAAATGAATATCAGACTTGAAAATCATAGACAAAATCTGGCTCTAGCACATGAAGCTGCTGGAATTCATTCATGGGTCTGGAATATTGAAAAACGCACAATTGAATTCTTAGGATCAGAGTTAAATAAATTATTTTACCAAAAAACCTATCATACACATAAAACCAAAAGCATTATTCATCCTGATGATTTAAATACATATAATACACTTATGCGTGCACATTTACGTGGTTTTTCTGATCACTTTGAATGTAGCTATAGAGTAAAGGTTCAGGAACAATGGATCTGGTTTCATGATACTGGTCGTGTTGTATCGAGGAACTCTCAAAATAAAAAACCACTACGTATGGTTGGTATTCGCCGTAATATTCAAAAAGAAAAAAATGATCAGGAACAATTACGTTTAGCAGCTAATGTATTTGATCAGGTTGCTGAAGGTGTTTTTGTTTTAGATCATAATTTATGCTTTGTTGAAGTAAACCCCTATTTCGAAAAGCTTACTGGGCTTGATCAAAAGCAGATCCTCGGGAAGCACCTGTTTGATATCACCAAGAATAATTGCACAGATACAATTAATTATCACACAACCATGTATCAGCGGCTTATCCAGACGGATGAATACGATGCTGAAGCAACAGAAGAGTTCATTTCAGGAAAAAAAATTAGTATCTGGACTCATATCAATGCAGTACGTGATGAAAAAAACAAGGTTATCCATTATGTTGGCATAGTGACGGATCTAACCGAGCGGAAAAAGCAGGAACTGCGTCTATCTTACCTAGAAAATTACGATACTTTAACTGATTTGCCAAATCGCCTTTATTTTAATAACCAGTTACATCAATATTTGAGTGATAGCTTACATTCATTAAAGCATCTGGCGGTAATTCGAGTAAATATTGACCGTTTTAGATTTTTCAATGAGTATTTAAGTAATCACGCAGGAGATGAGCTCCTTAAACAAGTTGCTGGTCGTTTGCGCCAGGCTAACCCCCAAGCATTATTGATTTCTCATTTAAACAATGATGACTTTGCAATTATCTATAATTT
>NZ_OOGT01000279.1 GCF_900323515.1 Acinetobacter stercoris
GTATATAATAAACCAAATATTAAGATATTCTGAAATAATGCCTAAAAAAGAATAACAGAGAAAAATGCTGAAAAATGAAGTCAAAAATGCCCAGATAAGAAAAATTCTTAAAAAGTTCGCAATACAATTTACATCTGTGTATTGCTCCCCATATGCAAAAGTTTCTTTCTGAATTTTTGACATATTCTTGCCTGCAAGTTAATAAAATTCAAAAATAAATTACTGTAATTTTATTTGTAGTAATCATATTGAATGCAATATATATGCATAAAACTAAGCTACAGAGTTCTTAGCACAAAATCAAGGATTTTTTGAAGTATGTCACATTATTGTAGCTATTGGTTGAACTCTATATGATTTAGGATGGAAAGTGCTACAACAGGCGCTGTTTCCGTTCTAAGAATTCGTTCACCAATGCACCAGTTTGTGAAACCAGCGAGGTTTGCCTGATCAATTTCAGTTTCACTAAGTCCACCCTCGGGACCAATCAAAAGGGCAATATCTGCTGTGATATTGTTTAGATTATTTAAATTATCCTTGTTGGGAGCAAGTACAAGTTTTGTTGTTGGAAGGTTAAGTTTAAACCATTCGGTTAAGGGGAGTGGTGGTAAAATTTTAGGAACCAAATTCATGCCACATTGTTCACATGCTGCAATAGCAACACCTTGCCAGTGATCGAGTTTCTTTTGGTCACGATCATATTTTAGTCGCATTTCACATCGTTCAGATGTGAGTAATTGTATTGTATCAACACCGAGTTCAACAGCTTTTTGGATCGCGTAATCCATACGATCACCTTTACTCATGACTTGACCGAGTAAGGCTTTAAAAGCAGGCGTCCGATTATTAGGGTTAAAACTATGGACATGAACACGAGCTGATTTTTTTTGAGTTTCTATCAGTTCAACTTCGTATTCGCCACCTTGTCCATTAAACAAAGTGGCAGTTTCACCAGTCTGTGCACGTAATACTTTTACCCAATGATGAAAAACTGTATCTGTCAGCTCAACATCCGTATTCACATTTAGTTCAGTTTCAATATAAAAACGGGGCATAAAATATTACTCGTGACAAATAGGATAATTAGGCCAAACCAAGATCAAGTACAAGCTGACGATTCGGTTCTACTTGATTCATGCTGTATAAGTGCAGGCTAGGAGCACCCCCAGTAATTAGGCGTTCACAAAGATTAATGACTACCTCATGACCAAAAGCCTTGATACTCTCAACGTCATCACCATATGCAGCGAGTTGCTTACGAATCCAGCGTGGAATTTCTGCACCAGTACCATCAGCAAAACGGATCAGATTGCTAGCATTGGTAATTGGCATAATGCCTGGTGTTACAGGAATATCAATACCAGCCTTTTGAATGCGTTCTACAAAGTAGAAATAGGCATCTGGATTAAAGAAAAATTGGGTAATTGCAGCGTTCGCACCTGCCTGAACTTTTTCAATGAAATGTTTAATGTCTGCATCAAATGTATCAGATTGAGGGTGCATTTCTGGATATGCCGCAACTTCGATTTGAAAGTGCTCACCAGAATGTTCACGAATAAAACGGACAAGATCCTGGGCATATGGCAGTTCACCCAAGCCAACCTGACCCGATGGCAAGTCACCACGTAGAGCTACGATACGATCAATACCTTGAGCTTTATACAAATCTAACAGTTCCGCGATACGGGCTTTATCATCACCAATACAAGAAAGGTGTGGTGCAACGGGTGTGCCTTTGCCATTAAAGTCACTAATCGCAGCTAAGGTACGTTCACGAGTTGAGCCACCAGCCCCATAAGTAATCGAGAAAAATTCTGGATTTAACTTTTGTAATTCGGCATGAACGATACGTAATTTTTCTGCACCAACGTCAGTTTTTGGTGGGAAAAACTCAAAAGAAATCGGAACACGTTTGGTCATTTTGAAATCCTTTTTATTTTAAATACTGGTGTTTTTTATCCTGGTGCCATTGGATATGTAATAAATCAAATAAATTTCACAAAATATGAGAATTTTATTTTTCATTATAGTTTTAATGGATTTCCTCCTGACCTCTCTTTTAAAAGGGAGGTTAGGAGGGATTAATTAAAACAAGTACTCCAATAACTGTCGTAATTTACATACTCAATAAACCAGGTTGAGGTAAAAACTTAGTATTTATAAGTCTCAGATTTGAATGGACCTTCAACAGCAACACCAAGATAATCAGCTTGCTCTTGGGTTAATTGTGTTAATACACCTCCAAAACCAGCAACCATTGCTGCAGCCACTTCCTCATCCAGTTTCTTAGGAAGAACTTCGACACGAATTGCAGCCTGTTTTTTCTCAGCAGGAAGATCAGCAAATTTTTCTGCAAATAAATGCATTTGAGCTAATACCTGATTGGCAAAAGAACCATCCATAACACGTGATGGATGTCCAGTTGCATTACCAAGGTTAACCAAACGACCTTCTGAAAGGAGGATTAAGTAATCGTTTTCATTTTCTGAACGATAGACTTGGTGAACTTGAGGTTTAACCTCTACCCATTTGTAACCACGTAAATAGTTCGTATCGATTTCAGTATCAAAGTGACCAATGTTACATACGACTGAACCTGCTTTTAATGTATCCAACATTGCAGAATCACACACATGGTAGTTACCAGTCGTGGTGACGATTAAGTCAGTATTTGCAAGAAGATCTAGGTTAATGTCTTCTTTTTTACCAGTTTGTACGCCATTTTTGTATGGAGAAACAACCTCAAAACCATCCATACAAGCTTGCATGGCACAAATTGGATCAACTTCAGTTACGCGGACAATCATCCCTTCCTGACGAAGTGACTGTGCTGAACCTTTACCAACATCACCATAACCAATCACAAGTGCACGGCGACCAGAAAGAAGCATGTCTGTTGCACGTTTGATTGCATCATTGAGTGAGTGACGGCAACCGTATTTGTTGTCATTTTTAGATTTGGTAACTGAGTCGTTGACGTTAATTGCAGGAACTTTCAATGTACCATCACGGAACATTTCGTGAAGACGTTGAACACCTGTTGTAGTTTCTTCAGTGATCCCATGAATATGGTTTAAAAGTTCAGGATATTTTTCATGAACAAGCGCAGTCAAGTCACCGCCATCATCCAAAATCATGTTGGCATCCCAAGGTTTGCCATTCACATTGATTTGTTGTTCAAGACACCAGTTATATTCTTCTTCAGTTTCGCCTTTCCATGCAAAAACAGGTACACCGCTTGCAGCAATTGCTGCAGCAGCATGGTCTTGAGTAGAGAAAATATTACAAGAAGTCCAGCGAACTTCAGCACCCAATTCAACTAATGTCTCAATGAGAACAGCAGTTTGAATGGTCATATGGATACAGCCCAAAATCTTTGCGCCAGCAAGTGGTTTTTGAGCAGCATAGCGTTTACGTAAGCCGATAAGTGCTGGCATTTCTGCTTCAGCAAGTTTGATTTCTTTACGACCGTAGTCAGCTAGGGAAATATCAGCAACTTTATAATCTGTAAATGAAGCATTAACCGCGTTCATCACGATCTCCTTTAAAAAACAATTGATCATTCAGTTCGCGGATGCCGTTGTTGATCAAAACTGTGAAAATCACGAATTTTTTTGACCGAATCGTCGAGCCTAGCGATTTCACATTTATGTGCCTGTGAAAAAGTCGCAGCATCCCTCGACTGCCGAGTATTGTACTTGGAAAATGATTTTGTTCCAATGCTCAGCGTATAAAAAAATAACAACTAAAGTTTTAAGAATCAGGAATACTGAGTTTAATGAGATCTTATCCAGAGTTTTAAAATTGAATATAGGGAATACGTTTTTTCGATTATTTCTTGATATGTTAAAAGTGATTGAAAAACAATCATAAAATGAT
>NZ_OOGT01000280.1 GCF_900323515.1 Acinetobacter stercoris
AGCGTTCAATCTGAGCCATGATCAAACTCTTCAGTTAAAATCATTTTGTAGCTTTAATCTAAACTACCAAATCCTGGCTCATCAATTACTGACAAAAATTCTCAAATAAACTTCGAGTAATTTCTACCAATCAATCAATGATAATTTATCGTTAATCAACCAGTAAAAATCCACACAAGTTGTTCTTCATATTCTCTTAATGATCTATTCCCTGCCTCGTCAGCAGAAAATTTAACGCAAAAAATTCTCAACAACCTAACCCTGTAAGCTAAGTTCGTTTCGTGTTTCGCGTCGGGATGAGTGCATTATAGGGCAATTTCCAACACAAGCAAGCGCTTTTAACTACTTGTTTTTCTAAGTGTTGTATTTTTATGCACTATTTTGGTTCATTTTCCATCTTTTTAGAGTATAACTCTTTAAAATTAAAGCAGAAATATGACAATAATATTTCTGCGCTTATTGCTACTTATTTTTTAACATTCGTATTGATCGTTTGGATACTTATAATTTTTACAGGATGATTTGGAACATTTTCATGCATTCCATAGTTTCCTGTAGGTACTTTTGATATCTTATCGACGATTTCCATACCTTTCGTCACCTTGCCAAAAACAGCATAACCTGGATTTGAGCTTGTTTTATTTAAAAAAGCATTATCTGTAAGGTTAATAAAAAATTGGCTAGTTGCCGAATTTGGATCATTTGTACGTGCCATAGCTAACGTACCACGAGTATTTTGTAGACCATTATTGGATTCATTTTTTATTGATGCCTGGGTTTTCTTTTCAACCATATTGGTTTCAAATCCACCACCCTGAATCATAAATCCAGGAATCACCCTATGAAATATCGTTCCATTATAAAAATTACTTTTTACATAACTTTCAAAATTTTTAACAGAAATAGGCGCCTTGTCATCATATAGCTCTATATCAATAGTACCCATGCTCGTTTTTATCTGCATATTACTAAGCGCAAATATTTGAGTACTTATAACAGTTAAACTTATACCCATGATTATATTTTTCAACATTCTTCTCAGTATCTCTATATTAAAAACCTATGTTTAGATCATATCCTTTATAAAAAATTTCATCAGTAATTTTTATTGTCTTTTTTATTACCCAATAAATAATAGCCTAACAAATCACCACCAAAAAAAATCACAAGTTATTGATTTTATTAATATTAAAAAAGCGTTTCACGTGAAACGCTTGTCCTTTTTAAATTTAATGGTATTTATCCCAAAACTTTTTGAAATCTTTACTCATTTCTACGACATATTTCTTTGATTTCTTGGAAACCGGGGTCAAATTGATGAATCCATGCGTTTGATCCTCATAGTCATGATAATGAACCTTTGTTCCATTCTGCCTAAGTTTATAAGCATAAATTTTTCCTTCATCATGAAGCACATCATGCCCAGCCGTAATAATGAATGTCGGTGCCAGTTTTCTTAAATTTCCATATGTAGGTGAAATAATCGTATCATCCATCGCTACTTGATAACGATCTGCATAATAGGCAATAACATGATCAATATCTTCTCCAGTCAATACCAACCCTTCTTTATAAGCAAAAAAGGATGGATGTCGACTCTTAAAATCAACTGCTGGATAAATTAAGAATTGTGCTTCTGGTGCATACGCTGTTCTGGCAGTTCGTTGAGCTAATACTGCACAAATATTTCCACCAGCACTGTCACCTGCAATAGCTATACGATTTTTATAAATTTTGAAATGTCTACGATTTTGATAAACCCAAGCTAGCGCATCTTCACAAGATTGTATAAGTGCATGGGGACCAACTTCCGGAGCTAATGGATAATCTATACTTAAAACCTGTGCTTTGGCATGTACCGCAATAAGTCTACAGACTTCATCATGAGTATCTACACTTCCCACAACAAATCCACCACCATGGTAAAAGACAATCATTGGAAGTTTTTTATTTGGTGCTGGATGGTAATGCCTGGCGTAAATGCTCCCGCTTTGTAAAGGTAAACGTATATCTTCCACAAACTGGACATGGGTAGGTTTATTGGTAATAGATTGCATTTGTAATTCAAAGTTTTTTCGAGATTTTTCTACATTTTCCCCAATAAAACCTGATTTACCTTGTTTCAACTGTGCCGCCATCAGCACTTTAATAAAACTGTCTAACTGTGGATATTGATAAGGATACCCCAGCAATTTAACAAGAGATTCCTGCACAACTGCAGGAAAGCGATCCAAGGTGCGGGCAGCAGTCCCCTGGCTTTTTTCTAATATTTCTTGCAGATTTTGATTCAAAGCAGCCATTCAAATATCCATCCTTTAGCTTTTTTCTTCATACTCTCTACACGTTCGTGCCGTTTTGGAAAATATTGTTATACAAGTCTCGTAATCAATATACAAAGTCAACTTATTTATACGCTAATCTGACCATATACTCCTTGTCATTGACTATTAATCAACAAATCAGGAATTTTTTTGTCTATTCCTGCACAAAATAGTAGTGGAGGTTAGCAAATGTCCATAAAAGTATATTTAATATCTATAGCAGTTGCATTAACAACCGTAGGTTGTGTCGCTTTCCCAGATGACGGAGCTTATTATAGTAACAGCGCTTATCCCGCTTATTATTATTCTAATTACGCTGGTTACTATAATGGTGGATATCAACCTGTATACCATAACTATGTCTGGGAAACAGACCGTATTATCTATAAAAATGATTATACAAGATGGCAACGTGATCGTAACCAACAAATCCGTTATCAACAACATCGTCAGAGATATTTAGCAAACCCTAGATCATCGCAATGGGACCAAAGACGTGCTGATACCCAACGCAGACAATGGGATCAAAGAAATGACGAACAACGCCGATTATGGAATCAAAAGCGTTCTGATGAACAACGTAGACAATGGAACCAAAAACGAGATGAACAACGTCGTTTATGGGAGCAAAAGCGTACTGATACCCAGCGGCAACAATGGAACCAAAAACGAGATGAACAACGTCGATTATGGGATCAAAGGCATTCTGATACTCAACGTCGTGGACAATGGAACACTAATCGTGTGCAACAAAATGCTCAGAATAATCGACCTAAACAAAATAATAGCCAACAAAACCGTAAAAGATGGTCTGATCAAAAAAATCAAAATGATCGGCATTAATAAATGCTTAAACCTTAAAAAGCCCAGTTATATAATTGGGCTTTTTAAATTGGTAAAAATAGACAGTAGAGGCATCCAACCTACTGTCTATTCTCTATTCGTGTAAACAATCTAAAAGAATTACATTAACTTAACAAGTTTGCTTCTGGCTTATTGCGCAGGAGCTTGTGTAGCATCACTTCCCTCTTGAGTTGCTTGTGACTGCTCAGACTGTAAAGTCGGGTCTGCTTGAACTGCAACACTACCTTGCGCCCCTGCACTAGCTGTTGTATCTGCTGCTGGAGCTGTTGATGCTGTTTCAGGATTTGAAGCAACGTCTTTTGAAGCACATCCAACTGTTGCAACTGCCAGACCAGCCAATACCAATGAAATTAAACCTAATTTCTTCATCATTATTTCCTATCTCTTTAAATTTAAGACAGCAAAGCTAAACTAACTTTGCGATGCCTATCATTCCCTTTTTTTATTTTTTTCGCGCACATTATTGGTTGGACTTTTAAGAGGCTCTAGTACAGTTTATGCAATTTTTTTTAAATCAACATCTTACTTGGAATAAAAG
>NZ_OOGT01000281.1 GCF_900323515.1 Acinetobacter stercoris
GATCATTTTTTTAGATATTACAAATAATCTTTAGAAATGTTAATTTAAGTAAATTATAATTTTGCTTAATCTTTATGCTTTTGTCATTTCTTTTTCGATATGGAAAGGGGCATTAAAGTGTATCCAAAATAAGGGACATCAAAAATGGTCACTCGTTTAAGCAAGGGGCAAGGCTTAAGTCTTGATAGCTCAGCGTACGATTTGTCATTGGTCACAATTGGTCTGGGCTGGGATATTGCAAGGTCAAAACAAGGGTTGGTGAGTGGCGTTATTGGTGCTAAATCATCAGAATATGATCTGGATTTGGTTGCATTCTTATGTGGTCGAGATGGAAAAATTCATAACTTGGGGCAAAGCCATGGTCGACAACCCAATTTTCAAAACAGCGATGTGATTTTTTTTAATAACCAGAAACATTACTCAGGAGATATCTGGTTAACGAAAGATAATCGTACGGGTGAAGGGGATGGGGATGATGAACAAATTATCGTAAAGCTTGATGATTTGTCAGTCGATTATCATAAAATTATTTTTATTGCTCAAATTTTTGATGGAATCAAGAATAACCAGCATTTTGGTGAAATGAGCAATGCTTACTTACGTGCAGTAGATGCATCTGGTCATGAGCTGGTGCGTTTTGACTTATCTGATACCGAGCTTTATATACATCAATGTTCAGTTTTGTTTGCAGAATTGGTTCGAACCAATAGTGGCTGGGAGTTTAAAGCGGTTGGTCAGCCTTCTTCTTATGATAGTTTTGTTGAATGGCTAAAGTCTTATATCTAGTTTGTTATATAAAATTAAAGGCTAAAATAAAAGGCTCCTGTTCCTTCCTTCCCCTGTTTTAGAAGGAGAAGGAAGGGGATTTAAAGAGATTTTCTATAGACTTTACATTAATTTAAAGTCGGCATTGAGAACTGTTTACCCTCACGAATGTTGGCAGATGGCCAACGCTGTGTAATCGTCTTACGGCGAGTATAGAAGCGTGCACCATCTGGTCCATAGGCATACAAATCACCAAACAATGAACGTTTCCAGCCACCAAAACTGTGATAAGCAACAGGTACAGGTAATGGAATATTAATACCTACCATGCCGACTTTGATGTGATCAGAGAAATAGCGTGCAGCCTCGCCGTCACGTGTATAGATACATGTACCGTTACCGTATTCATGCTCGTTAATCAAATCCATTGCTTCTTGCATGGTGTTTACACGCAGAATTTGTAACACAGGACCAAAAATTTCCTGTTGGTAACTCACCATATCAGGAGTAACTTGGTCAATGAGTGTTGGTCCTACAAAGAAACCATTTTCATATCCTGTAACGATGGCTTGACGACCATCAACAACAATTTTTGCACCTTGCTGTTCAGCGCTATCGATATAGCCTACAACTTTGTCTTTATGTTGTGCAGAAATGACAGGACCAAAATCATTGCTTTTATCTGAGAAATGACCATATTTTAAATGAGCAATTTCTTTTTTCAGTTTTTCAATCACCACATCTGCAATTTCATCTCCAACAGCGACGGCAACAGAAAGCGCCATGCAACGTTCACCTGATGAACCAAATGCAGCACCAAGTAATGAGTTCACGACATTATCAACATCAGCATCTGGCATGATGATGGCATGGTTTTTTGCACCACCAAGAGCCTGACAGCGTTTACCTGTTGAAGTTGCAGTCTGGTAGATATATTCAGCGATCGGTGTTGAACCGACAAAACTCACTGCCTGTACCCGTTTGTCATGTAATAGTGTGTCTACAGCTTCCTTGTCACCATTTACAAGGTTAAAGACACCATCGGGTAACCCGGCTTCTTTAAGCAATTGAGCAATAAATAAAGTCGATGATGGATCTTTTTCAGAAGGTTTTAATACAAAACAGTTTCCACAAACGATTGCCATTGGGAACATCCAGAGAGGAACCATCACTGGGAAGTTAAACGGTGTAATGCCTGCGACAACACCAAGCGGTTGCAACTCACTCCATGAGTCAATATTTGGACCAACATTTTTTGAATATTCACCTTTTAAAAATTCTGGGGCGCCACATGCATATTCTACATTTTCAATACCACGCTGTAATTCACCAGCAGCATCATGCACAATCTTGCCATGTTCAGCACCGATCAATTCACAAATCTTATCTGCATTTTGTTCAAGCAAGTCTTTAAATTTAAACATGACACGTGCACGTTTGATTGGTGGGGTATCACGCCAGGCAGGAAATGCAGCTTCGGCCGCAGCAATTGCCTGTTCAACGGTTGCTTTACCTGCAATAGCAACTTCTTTACCAATTTCACCTGTAGAAGGGTTGTATACAGGTTGTGTACGTGTAGCTTCAGTCGAAATCTGACCGTTAATGAGATGTCCGATAATGTCCATATTGGTATCCTGAGTAAAAATATAATGAATAAATTTATGTTGGAATTTTAATTCCAGAGTTTTTGATAAAGTTGAACCATTTCATCGACACTTGGTACACGTGGGTTATTACCAGGCGAACCTGAGGCGAGCGCTTGTTCAGCCATCGTCTGGACAATGTCATCGAAATGTTTTTTGTCTGCACCAAACTCCGCTAGTGTCGGGACTTGTAAAGCCTGATTAATCTCTTTTAAAGCCGTGATTAGTTTCTGGTTGGCTTGATCCATATCATCATTAATGTCTGCCACACCAATAGCTTTTGCGCAATCTGCATAGCGTTCAGGAGCAGATGGGATAGAAAACTCAGTAATCATTGGAAGTAACATGGCATTGGATAAACCATGGGGTACATGGAAAAAAGCACCGATTGGGCGACTCATACCATGTACCAAAGCTACTGAAGAGTTACAGAATGCAATGCCCGCGAGTGTTGAACCAAGCATCATGGCTTCACGAGCTTTTTCATCATCTGGATGGAAATAGACCTGTTTCAGGTTTGGGCCAATGAGTTTCATTGCTGAAATAGCCTGTGCATCACTGTATAAATTGGCTTTTTTACTGACATAGGCTTCGATAGCGTGAGTTAATGCATCAATACCAGTATCTGCGGTAGTACGTGCAGGCACACTTAAAGTCAATTCATAGTCAACCACTGCTGCAACAGGCATGAAGCCGATACCTACGCAGAGAAGTTTTTCACTACTTTCATCATCGGTAATAATGGTAAATTTGGTTGCCTCTGAACCTGTTCCTGCAGTTGTAGGTACTGCAATGATCGGTAAACCAGATTCGTTAACCTGACGGGGAAAACGGTATTCTTTAATTTCGCCACCATGCTTACCTAAAATGCTCATTGCTTTGGCACTGTCGATGGGGCTACCACCACCTACCGCAATGATGGAGTCGAATTCATGTTTTCTGATGTATTCAACACCAGCTTGAATCGACCTGGAAGTTGGTTCTGGAATTGTGTCATCAAAATAATCCGATTCGATATTTTCTTGTTTAAGAATATTTTGAATATCATCAATATAACCTAATTTGACCATAATCTTGTCAGTGATGATCAATGGTTTTTTACAGCCCAAACTGGTTAAGATCGCCGGAATTTTTTCTCGCGATTTGTGCCCAATTTCCATAATACGGGGCAATAAGATTGTATGAGACATGCTCAAACTCCATTTTCATTTTACTAAATACTTATCTCTAATTGATTT
>NZ_OOGT01000283.1 GCF_900323515.1 Acinetobacter stercoris
ATTAAGCATTTCTAAATAGAATTTGCATTTGATTCCTCAAAAATTAAAAGAAAAGTAACGTGATAATATTTTTAATAATTTTGTAACATCATTTTTTTTTAGAATTTTTTAATTTTTATTGATTTTTTAGATGAATGGTTTTTTGTCGTTTCTGGCGTCTTTATTTATTGATTTAAATTGAGAATGTACTTTTATTAAACATTAAATTTAATGTAATTTTAAAAAGAAAAATAGTTACAAATGCAAAAGATTATGCATAATTAAAGTATCTTATGTTGAAAAGGTTACTGTATATGGATCCATCGCCGTGTAGGTCGAAATGTCTTCTCCTTAAACATACACATCATGTGGGGATGGCATAATGGAATTTCTACTAGATCCAAGTATATGGGTTGGTTTACTTACTCTTATTATTATTGAAATTGTTTTAGGTATTGATAACCTTGTCTTTATCGCAATTCTAGCTGATAAACTTCCTCCAGAACAACGAGATAAGGCGCGAATCCTTGGATTGTCGCTTGCCTTGGTCATGCGTCTTGCATTACTTTCTATCATTTCATGGTTGGTTACATTGACAAAACCTTTAATCGAGGTTTTTGGACATGTGTTCTCTGGCCGGGATCTTATCTTGCTTTTTGGTGGATTGTTTCTGCTTTATAAAGCCGTTTCAGAGTTACATGAAAGGATGGAGGGTAAGCCCGAAGTCAAGTCTACTTCCTCAGCAGTATATGCCGGATTTTGGGCAGTTGTAGCTCAGATCATTGTTCTGGATGCTGTGTTCTCTTTAGACTCAGTGATAACAGCAATCGGTATGGTTGATAACATATATGTCATGATGGCTGCAGTGACCATAGCAGTAATTGTGATGTTAATTGCTTCAAAACCGTTAACAAATTTTGTGAATCGTCACCCGACAGTAGTTATCCTTTGTCTGAGTTTCTTGCTACTCATAGGGGTAAGCCTGATCGCTGAAGGCTTTGGATTCCATATTCCGAAAGGCTATATATATTCTGGTATTGGTGTTGCTATTTTAATCGAAGTATTTAACCAATATACAAATCGTAATGTTGCTAAACATCAATCAAAAATTCCTTTGCGTCATCGGACTGCGGATTCAATTTTAAGACTGATGGGGAGTAAACTTGAAACAAGTGTGACGCCTACTGCTCAGGAAATCGAGGCAAATTCTGCTTTTGGTGATGAAGAGCGTTATATGGTTGGTGGTGTATTAACACTTGCTGAACGTCCTGTGGCATCAATTATGACTCCACGTTCTCAGATTTCATGGGTCAATATTGAAGATGATTTAGAAAAAATACGTGAGCAGATACTTTCTGTTCCACATAGTTTATTTCCTGTATGCCGTGGTCAGTTGGATAAAGTAATTACAATTGTTCGGGCAAAAGAACTGATAGATGCATTAGATCATCCTGAGCAGCTAGAATCTTTAATGAAACGTCAAAGACCAATCTTGATTTTTGAAAAGATGAAAGTCATTAATGTTATTCATACCTTGCGTGCTTCAAAAGGATCATTAGTGCTGGTCAGTAATGAGTTTGGTAATATTCAGGGGCTTATTTCTCCTTTGGATGTATTTGAAGCAATAGCTGGTGAGTTCCCTGATGCAGATGAACAGCTGGAATTAATCCGTTTAGATGAAAATACCTGGAAAGCATCTGGAATGTTTGATCTTTACCAGCTTGAGCTAGAGTTGGGTATGCTGGATCTTGTCGATGAAGACGCAGGATATTTTAGTGTTGGTGGGTTAATACTGGATAAAACCCAAGGTGATGTTCAGGTAGGTACAAAGATCGAGGTCAACTCTATTTGGTTTGAAGTGCTCGAACTGGAAGAGAATCGAGTCAAAACTGTCAAGATTTCTAGACCTCAATATTCTTTATAGTCATTAAAGCGCTGTTTGTATGATAAGAAGTCTCACAAAATGTGAGGCTTCTATTTTATGAATAAAAAGAGCATCTAAACAGGATTACGTATTTAGATACTAAAACTTAGGCTGAAATTTGTTGTTGTAAAATATGCCATAAATTTTGATGTGATTTTCGAAACATTGCCATATGTCCTATATATTTGTGCCCATATGCTTTGGGAGTGAGTTCATACATGCTTGTTTGAGCGTTAGGATATAAACGTAACAAGTCTTTGACGTTAATTTCAGAAGCAATTTCATCGTCACTTGCCCAAACAGCAGTAATTGGGCAGGTGATATCTTGATGATAATCTTCAAATATTGTTTTACCGATTGCATTGATAACATAACCTGGTTTGCTGCAAAATTCTGCCCATTGTTTTGCAACATCTTTAGGTAGATTTTCGCCCATACCAATCATTTTTGTAGGACCATAACCCTTTACAATCCTCGCAATTGGAAAAATAACTTTAAACATGACTGGCGCCATGATTTTGGTTCGACCTTTCAAAGCTTTTTGATAACCAGTTGAACCAGAAACAGCAATAACTTTAGCGACTTTTCTAAAATTGGGAACAATTCCAAGTAGTTGTCCACCTGCGCTATGCCCCACTAATATGATTTTCTCAGATTGAGTTTTGCCTAAAAGACTTTCAATAGCAGCAGGAATATCTAATTGTCCCCATTCTTGAATACTTGCAGTGGAGTCTTTTAGTGAACCATGCAAGGATTCGCCGATACCACGGAAATCGAAAGTCAAGACGTTATAGCCTTGTTGACTTAACCATTCAGAGAAAGAGTGGTAAAACTCTTTAATAATTCCGGTTGCAGGACAAATAAGGATGGGCAGATTATCATTTTCAGTACTGGAGGGATAATAACGAGCTGCCAGTGAGTAACCATCCTTGCATGTAATATTTAGCTTTTCAAAATTGCTCATGATTGTTTGGCTTGGTATGTCAATTACGTTTTACTCTACACGAGTTCCAAAAAGAAACTTGAATAATAAATGACTAGCAGGTCAGACTTGCTCTAAAACTTGCTGGTTGTATAAGAAACCTTATAAACAGGATTGAAAAGTAGATAAATTCGTGCAAATTAAGTTCAGATTTACTATTTTAATTTAATATTAAAAAATTGCAGTATTAGATAAACAATAGGATAAGGAACGCACTAATAAGCTGCACATTTGTAGGTTGATGTAATTTAATGGGGCGGAGATTTATCTAGGAACTTTAATTATAATTTGAGTTTTTTATTATCGTCATTTAAAGATGGATGCATGCATCCATCTTTCTAGTCACGTTCTAGTTTGCTTGTTTCAGAAGGGCGGAATTTGTGATCGACAATAGCCCAGACCCAAAAGGCTAGTGATACGATGACAGCATATCCAAAAAACTCTGCTTTTAAATTTCCTTGAATTGAACATTGCAAAAGTAATGTCAACATAAGTGCCAATGTCGTACTTACGTATGTGACAAAATTTTTATTAGCCTTCAGAGCGTTAATGAAGACTTGCTTGTTGAAATGTAATGATAACATCTCCATCCCTCCTGATGTTTTTGACTAAAACCTTATTGTTTCAGTCAGAATAGATTTCTAGTTTTACCACATTTTGGTGTTATTTCAAGAGCGAATATCACTATTTTGTTAAACTATTATGACAAAAC
>NZ_OOGT01000001.1 GCF_900323515.1 Acinetobacter stercoris
GATAATGATTAAGTAGCTGGAATGTTTAGACATAAAATATTTTTATAAAGATGGTTCAGGATGAATCAGGTGATAGAACTCTGTTTTAGACATGATCACAGGCTTGCTGATCAGTAAGTGTAGCGTATTTTCGATATAATTTTTCTATAAAAATGGATTGAGTGCCCTATGATTCAACACTAGAAACGGTTTTCTCTATGAAAAGTAATATTTCCGTACAAAAAGTCGTTTGGAGCTTTGGCAAAACAAGGTAATAATGTGCAGTTACATTTTTGAATAAACTGAACTTGTTTTTATGTCTCATATTTCTGTATTACTGAATGAAACTGTTGATGCATTGTTGGCTGATCGGAATACAGGTGTTTATATCGATGGGACATTTGGGCGTGGTGGACATACACGACTTTTGTTATCCAGATTAGATGAAAACTCTCGTGTATATGCCTTTGATAAAGACCCTCAAGCCCTGGCAGTAGGGGCTGACCTCGAACGAGAGGATGCCCGTTTTAAGATTATTCACGCGAGTTTTGCAGATATACTGGATGAGATGCATAAATTAGGGATAACACAGGTTGATGGCGTAATGGCCGATCTGGGAGTGTCTTCTCCACAGCTTGATCAGGCAGAACGCGGCTTTAGTTTTATGCATGATGGTCCACTTGATATGCGTATGGATAATTCTCAGGGGCAAACGGCTGCTGAATGGTTGGTTGAAATCGATGAAGAAGAGCTAGCCAATGTTATTTTTAAATATGGTGAAGAGCGTTATAGCCGTCGTATTGCCAGAGCGATTAAACAGGCCGGATATATTGAAACAACAGCCAAACTTGCTGAAATTGTTAAGGTCGCACATCCAAAGTGGGAAAAGAACAAACATGCAGCTACCCGTACCTTTCAGGCAATCCGTATAGCCATTAACAAAGAGCTAGATGATATTGATGCGTTTTTGCCGCAAGCTGTAGAATTATTAAAACCGGAAGGTCGATTGGCTGTGATTAGTTTTCATTCGTTGGAAGACAGGTTAATCAAACAATTTATACAAAAAGAGTCAACCTTGCCTGAAGATACAGGCTGGGGGATGCCGAGCAAACAAATAGATACACGTCAATTAAAGAAAATTTCTCGTATTCGTGCCAGTGAAGAGGAAGTACGCTTGAATCCACGTTCACGTAGTGCATGGCTTAGAGTTGCGGAACGTTTAAGTTTAAAAGGCGCAGAATGAAAACAGAAACATTGCAAGAAAACACTGAAGATGTCACTGAAACATTACCAAAAAACAGTTTAGGTATAAAAAAGTTTGTTACCTATGCAATATTGGTACTCATGGTTTTTATCAGTGCCATGATGGTGGTATTTCAGATTTTTGAATATCGTAATGATTTTAGGCAATTGAATTCATATATGCGCGAAAAAGAAGATATTAATGCAGAATGGGGACGTTTGCTCATTGAGCAACAAACCTTTGGTGCAACAGCACAAATTGGTACGCGAGCAGTGACTCAATTACGCATGTATTCTCCTCCTGCTGCACAAACTGTAGTGATTTCTTTACCTATGACGTCTCAACAAAAAAACTAAGGCTGCTGTACTATGGTCGATAAGCGAATGAAGCAAACACGTAAAAAACAGCAGTCAATTACGGAAAAACCATCACTTGCCCCTGATATGTGGCGTTTTTATCTGATGTGGGGCGTGGTGCTTTTATGTTTTGTGGTTTTGGTTGCACGTGCATTTTATGTGCAGGTGATCAATAAGGACTTTTTACAAAATAAAGCCAATGCCAAGATTTTAAGAACAGAAAAATTAAAAGCGATGCGTGGAGTAATCAGTGATCGTCATGGCGTGCCTCTGGCAATAAGTACGCCCGTAATGACGATTATTATTGATCCACGTGATTATTTTGAGACTAAACAAGAAAATAAAGAGATATTGGCGCAATTAAAAGAAGAGCCAAACAATCGGAGGCTAAAACGCCAGTTAACCGATAAAAATCTGAATCTGGATGAGTTGGCAGATGTGGTTGGCTTAGATCGTGCAACATTTAAAAAGCAAATGGCTGATCGACCACGCTCCCGTTACTTGGTGCTTAAAAAAGAAGTTCCACCACCACAGGCTGAACTGATTTTAAAAAGGAACTTTGCCGGTGTTTATACAGAAACAAGCTATAAACGTTATTATCCACAGCCTCAGCCGAATGCCCAGATTATTGGCTTAACCAATAATGATGGGGTAGGTATTGAAGGTCTGGAAATGAAGCTGAATAAGCAGCTTGCAGGTGTGGATGGTGAGCAAAAGATTATTCGCGATAAACACGGTAATCGGATTAAAGTTCCGGAGGTAATCCGAGAGGTTGAGTCAGGGAAAAATGTAACGCTGAGTATTGATTCGCGACTGCAATATATTATGTATCGTGAGTTGACAGCTGTAGGTGTTGCTAATAATGCACGTTCAGCGTCAGCTATTGCTGTTGATGTCAAGACTGGTGAAATTCTGGCGATGTCAAGTTGGCCATCTTACAATCCGAATGATAAGGAAGGGTTGAAAAATAAAGATGCCATGCGTAACCGTGGTGCAATTGATATGTTCGAACCAGGCTCGACCATGAAACCTTTCACAGTTGCAGCAGGTTTGGAAAGTGGTAAATACACACCAAATACCATTGTTAATACCAGCCCAGGGTCTATGGTCATTGGTAATCACCTTATTCGTGATACGCATAACTATGGTTCACTGACAGTTACAGGGGTGATTATTAAGTCATCTAACGTTGGTGCAGCAAAAATTGCCTTGTCTATGCCATATTCGACTTTACCAACGTTCTTTAAACGGATCGGTTTTGGTCAACGTTCTGCGGTGAAATTTCCTGGTGAAAGTCCTGGTCTGATTTTGCCACCACGCTTATGGCATGTCTCTGAAATCGGTACAATGGCTTATGGTTATGGTATCAATGCGACCATGCTACAGTTGGCACAAGGTTATGCAATGCTTGCTAATCATGGGATTAAACATGATTTAAGCTTGTATAAGCTTGAAGGCGAAGCTAAAGGAGAGCAGGTTTTATCTCCAAAAATTGCAGATGAAGTACTACTTATGCTGGAACAAGTAACATTGCCTGGCGGTACAGCGACTCAATCAACGATTCCTGGTTATCGTGTAGGTGGTAAAACAGGGACAGCACATAAACTTCGTCCAGATCATAAAGGTTATTCAAATACAGAATATCGTGCTTTATTTGCTGGTGTAGCGCCTATTAGTGATCCACGCTTAGCGATTATTGTTGTCGTGGAGAATCCGCGAGGACAGTACTACGGTGGTTTGGTTGCAGCTCCTGTATTTGCAAAAATTATGCAAGAATCTTTACGTCTAATGAATGTACCTTTAGACAAACCATTAACAGCTCAGAAATAATGGTTTAGGTGAAAAATAAATGATGACTTTACAAGAAATTTATCCTGCAGAAAATCAACTATCGTGGGTAATGAAACCTTTTAATGGCTTTTGTCTGGATAGCCGACAGGTAGAGAAAGGACAGATTTTCATTGCTTTAAATAGCTATTCTCAGCCTGAAAAAACTTTGCAATTTGCTTTAACTGCACTTGAAAAAGGGGCTATCGGGATTGTTTCCGAATCGGATTTAGGTTTGGAAGATGCAATTATATGTGAAGATGTACGTCATAGAATAGGTGAATGGCAAAAACAATATTTACAAAACGTAGATCCAGTTACGCCAGCTCATATTCTTGCTGTTACAGGGACCAATGGAAAAACAACAATTTCACGATTAGTTGCAGAGTTGATAACACTGCAAAAACATCGCTGTGCTGTTATGGGAACAACGGGCAATGGTATTTTGCCAAATCTGGAAGCTTCATCTCATACAACACTGGATGCTTTGCAGTTACAAAATTTATTACATGATTTTGCAAAACAAGGCGCTGAATTTGCTTCTATTGAAGCCAGTTCACACGGTCTGGAACAGGGGCGTTTGAATGGTGTTGATATTGAAGTTGCTGCATATAGTAATTTAAGCCGTGATCATTTGGACTATCATGGAACAATTGAAGCTTATGCGGAAGCAAAATCAAGATTGTTTCAATTTCCATCATTAAAAGTTGCTGTAATCAACATTGATGATGCACATGCCAATATCATGTTGGATGCCGCGAGTAGTAATCCAGCTCATCCTCGTATTTTAACCTATTCCACAACACAAGCTGCTGATTATCAGGTTTTTTCAATTCAGTATAGTATTGCTGGTGCAACTTTCAGATTGAAGTCTCCAAAAGGTGAGTTTGAAGTTAAAAGCCCTTTGCTTGGTCATTTTAATATTGAGAATCTGGTGGCAAGTCTGATTGTTGTTGAACAGGCAGGTTTTGATATTGCAACACTGGTCGCCGATGTAGCCAAGTTAAAAGGTGCACCAGGACGTATGCAGGTCATTCGTGATGATGAGCGCTTATTTGTCGTGGATTATGCGCATACTCCAGATGCCCTTGTTCAGGTTCTAAAGACACTAAAACGTCATACAAATAATCAACTTTGGGCAATTTTTGGTTGTGGTGGTGACCGTGATCGAGGAAAGCGTCCACTTATGACTCAAGCTGCTCTGGATAATGCTGATCCCGTGATTTTGACCTCGGACAATCCACGAACAGAAAACCCTGAACAAATTTTTGCAGATATGAAACAAGGTATTCATTTCGAAGATCATGATGTTAAAGAAATTCATGATCGTCGCGAAGCGATTAAATACGCCGTTAAAAATGCACAATCTGGCGATATTGTTGTTATTGCTGGAAAGGGGCATGAAAACTATCAGGAAATCGATGGCGTACGTCATTGGTTTGATGATGTGGTTGAAGTGCAGTCTGCGATTGATGCACTTCATCACAAACCGAATTCCGCTTATCCTGCTCAATAGGAAAAAGAGATGCATACCTCTACAACCAGTACAGTACCATTAGAGCCATGGACAGCCGCTCAGTTGTTGGATGCAACACAGGGTTACTGGTATCAAGATCAAATCCCGCAAGGGCAAATTAAAAGGATCTTGACTGATTCACGTGATGCTGAAAAGGGTGATGCCTTTCTTGCATTAAAAGGTGAAAGATTTGATGCGCATGATTTTATTGCCCAAGTCGCAGCTTCAGGCTGCGAAGTGGCGATTGTGGATCATCCCATTGAAGCTAATATATGCCAGCTGGTAGTCAAAGATACACGATTAGCATTAGGAGATTTAGGTGCTTATCGTCGTCGTCAATTTCCAAAGTTACAAGTTTTAGCATTGACTGGAAGTAGTGGAAAAACCACAACCAAAGAAATGCTGGGAAGTATTTTATCCCGTTTAGCACCTACTCTGATCACTCGGGGTAACCTGAATAATGATTTGGGTGTGCCCATGATGCTTTTAGAGCTTCGTTCTGAGCACCAATATGCAGTGATGGAGTTAGGAGCGAGCCATAAAGGTGAAATTGATTATACTTCTGATCTGGTAAAGCCTCATGTTGCTGGTATCTTAAATATTGGTACAGCACATTTAGGTGAATTTGGTGGGCGTGATGGTATCTGTCATGCCAAATCGGAAATTTATGCCAATATTGATGCATCTGGTACATCAATCATTCCTGCTTCTGATGATTTTACAGACAATATTCGTAATGCTGTACGCACTGTTAAAACCTTAAGTTTTGGAATGGGTGGAGATGTATATGCTACAGATGTGAAGCTGCACCCTCAATCAGCAGAATTTAAAATTCATACCCCTGAAGGTGTACGTGACATTAACCTGCCATTTGCAGGTTTGCATAATGTGCACAATGCAGAAGCAGCAACAGCCTTCGCTCTGGCAATAGGGGTTGAACTGGATGATATCATTTATGGTCTGGAACAAGCCCAAGGTGCCAAAGGCCGTTTAAACTTTATCTCTAAAAATCAACATTTATTGATTGATGACACCTACAATGCCAATCCGACATCAATGCGTGCTGCTGCTGAAGTATTATCGCAACAACAAGGGATTAAGGTTATGGTGATGGGAGACATTGGTGAGCTTGGAGAGAGTAGTCATCAAGAACATCACGATTTGGGACATGATGTGGTAAAATTACCTATCGACTATGTTGTTGCCGTTGGTGAGTTTTCAAATGCCACGTCAGATGGCGCTGCATCAGACAAATTAAAAGCTTTTGCGACTCAAGCAGAAGCGCTTTCTTATTTACTAACATTAGTTCAAAAACATCAACCCCAGTCCATGAGTTTCCTATTCAAGGGTTCTCGTTATACCCATATGGAAACGTTGATGGCTGATTTGATGGAGAAACTCTAAATGCTGTTATGGTTATTTGAACATTTGGCGGGCTATAACAGCACGTTTCAGGTTGTTCGGTACTTGTCCTTACGTGCTTTGTTGAGCGTATTGACCTCGCTTGCAATAGGTCTGGTTTTAGGACCTATCATGATCCGTAAACTTCAGGCTTTAAAATATGGACAAGCGGTAAGCTCTTACGCACCAGAAAACCATGCTAAAAAAATGGGTACTCCGACTATGGGGGGGATTTTAATTCTCCTTTCTATCGGGATTAGCACATTACTTTGGGCAGATCTGTCTAACCCATATGTCTGGATTGTACTGGCTGTTATGGTGATTTTTGGCGCAGTAGGCTGGGCAGATGACTGGATCAAAATTCGCTATAAGGACAATGCAGGTCTACCTGCGCGGAAAAAATTCTTTTGGACCTCTGTCGGATCTTTAGGTGCGGGTATTGCACTGTATGTGATTGCGACACATCAATCCAATCCTGCTTATACTGCAGATATGCTGGATTTGTTGATTCCGTTTTTTAAACATTTGAGTATCCCGTTCTCGGCTATCCCTTTAGGTATTGGTTTCATTATCTTTACTTATCTGGTGATCAATGGTGCATCCAATGCCGTAAACCTAACAGATGGTTTAGATGGCTTGGCTATTATGCCAATTGTATTGGTTGCAGCTGGTCTAGGGGTGTTTGCTTATCTGGCAGGTGATATCCGTTTTGCGAACTACCTACATATTCCTTATGTGAAATATACTTCGGAACTGGTCGTGATTTGCTCTGCAATGATCGGGGCAGGGCTGGCATTCCTTTGGTATAACGCCCATCCAGCGCAAATTTTCATGGGAGATGTTGGTGCATTAGCACTAGGTGCGATGCTTGGTACGATGGCTGTTATGGTTCGTCAAGAAATTGTATTTGCAATCATGGGTGGTGTATTCGTCGTTGAAGCCATTTCTGTATTCTTGCAAATCGGTTCACTCCGTATGCGTAACAAACGTGTATTTTTGATGGCACCTTTACACCATCATTATGAAAAAAAGGGGTGGCGTGAAACACAGGTGGTGATTCGTTTCTGGATTATCACAATTATGCTGGTAGTTTTGGGACTAATGACTTTAAAATTACGTTAAGCAAAAGCTGCTTGGAAAAGTCGGCATCTGCCGGCTTTTTTATGCAGGGTTGAATCTTGGAGTGGAAAATGAACCTGTTGATGTGTCCTGTATGTCGTGAAGCATTAAGCTTGGACGCAAGAACTTGGAGATGTATCAATAAACATAGTTACGATATTGCTAAGCAAGGCTATGTCAATCTACATGTGGTTCAACATAAACATAGTAAAAACCCAGGCGACACGCCAGAATCGGTTCAGGCGAGACGTGCATTTTTAAGTGCAGGTTTTTATCAACCATTACAGCAGGCAGTGATTGAAAAAATACGTGAATTGCGTATTGAAAATCTACTTGATATTGGTTGTGGTGAAGGTTATTACACGAATGCCATGCAAGCAGAAGTCATGCAATGCGTGGGAGTCGATATCGCAAAAAATGCGGTTCAGGTTGCAGCTAAGCTCAATAAAGACGTGACTTGGGTAGTAGGTACGGGCGCAACATTACCTGTACTTGATCATTCTATTGATCTATGTAGTAGTTTGTTTAGTCCAATTCCAGAACAAGAAATATTAAGGGTTCTGAAAAATAATGGCTTGCTTATGGTGGTTACTCCTGCTCCAGATCATCTTTATGCCATGCGTGAGGCGTTGTTTGATGAAGTTAAACCACATGAACCATATAAGTTTGTTGATCAACTTTCTAATCATTTTGAGTTGGTTGAACAGCCAGTGATTGAGTCTGAGTTTGAGCTAAATCAGGAGCAGTTAAAAAACCTGATCGCGATGACACCATATGCCTATAAAGCAAAAGCAGATAGACGTATTGAACTAGAAAAACATGAGAAATTTAAATTAAAAGCGGCTTTTCAAATGTATTTGTTTAAAAAGAAAGATTAGTTTTTATATTTGAAAACGATTGTAATACGCGTGATATGTTGTGCAAGATATTTGATATGCACAGAGCCTCGGGATTTTGAATCAATCATCAATAAAAAACTGCCATTACGGCAGTTTTTTTATTGAGCTATTGAACTTCATTAATCAGATTCTCAAGTGAGTCTCTTGTGGGCTGGGTTTCACGCTTTTGCGGAGAAACAGAATTTACATTTGAATTTGCTGGAGGAGTGGCAGTGGTTGCATTTCCATCATCAGGCAAGTCATCAAAATCATTGCCTGGCTCACGAGTTTCTACTGGCGCAGGTCTATAGATCGGGCGAGCGAGTGGAGGAGATGAGCGGTAGTCATCTTGACGGGTTTCGATTTGGTGTTGACCACGTTGTTCACGTGAAACAGGTGCTTTGGCATTTTTATCAAAATGAACCCAGGAAGATGGAGTTCCTTGTAGTGATTTACCCATAAAGTTCGTCCAGATAGGTAATGCTGCCACACCACCATATTCTCGGCGTCCTAGTGTTGTTGGCTGATCAAAACCAACCCAGGCAATAGCAACCAATTTTCCATTGAAGCCTGCAAACCAGGCATCTTTTGCATCATTGGTTGTCCCTGTTTTACCTCCAATATCATCACGACCAATTTTGAGTGCAGCACGACCTGTACCGTGGACAATTACATCATGCAGGATGTTAGACATATCAAAAGCAGATTGTGATTTCAGGATACGCGGTGCTTGTCGATATTTACTGTCAACAACAGCAACCTCTTTTTTGTTATTGTCTACAGTTTTCTTGGTCACAAGAAATGCTTCATCATCTGGTGTAATCGCATCTTTATCATCAGTTGTATCATCCGGTTGGTTGATACAAGAAATACATGCATATTCAGGATTTGACTCAAAAATGACTTTGCCATAAGCATCTTCAATGCGGCTTATAAAGTGAGGTTGAATACGATAACCGCCATTGGCGAAAGTGGCATAACCTGTCGCCATTTGCACTGGCAAAACTTGAGGTGTTCCTAGAGCGATAGTGAAGTTGCGAGGAATCTGATCTTCTTGCAAACCGAAATCCATTAACAGTTGACGTGCCCGTTCAACTCCGACGCTTTGTAACAGGCGAACAGATACGGTGTTGCGTGATAAATACAAAGCCCGACGTAAAGGGATCATCCCGAGATAACGTCCATCAGAGTTTCTGGGTGTCCATTTCCCGATAGTGATGGGACTGTCATTGACCATAGTATAAGGAGTCATTCCGCGCTCTAAAGCCAGCGCATAAATGAAGGGTTTAATGGTGGAGCCTGGCTGACGCCAACCCTGTAATGCACGGTTAAAACGGGATTGATAAAAATTATATCCGCCAACAACGGCTTCGATCGCACCATTATTTGGATTTAAGGCAATGAGTTGTCCTTGTACTTTTGGAACCTGAACCAAAGACCATGACGTTTTGGTTTCATTGGGACGTAGACGAATAATATCCTTCACCTTAACAATCTGGGATGCTCTGCTTGGTGCACCACCAACGGCATTGGCGTTAATATATTTTCTTGCCCAAGACATTCCTGACCATGGAACAGTAACGATAGAACCATCTTGCATTTTCGCATCAAAAGTGCTTGTTCCAACTTTTACAACTTCTGCCGGATAGGTGTTCGCATATTGCATGAATTCATTTAACGGTTTGTCATGTGCTTCCGCTCCACGCCATCCGTGTCTGCGATCATAAGCCTCTAGGCCATCTTGAACAGATTTTTCTGCATATTCCTGACGTTTGCTATCGATAGTTGTATAAACTTTATAACCGGAATCAACTGCTTGTTCACCAAACTTTTCAACTAATTCGGAACGAACCATCTCGCCCACATAAGGGAATTTGTTGCTAAGACTACGATCAGGCATACTTAGATTTAATGGCTCAGCCACGCCTTGTTGATACTGGGTTTGATTGATATAACCCAATTGCAACATACGACCCAAAATCCAGTTACGGCGTTCGAGCGCACGTTCTGGATTTACAACAGGGTTATATTTTGATGGCGCTTTAGGAAGTCCTGCAATCATGGCCATTTGAGCAATCGAGAGTTGATCCAGGTTTTTGTTATAGTAGATTTTGGCTGCTGCGGCGATACCGTAGGCATTTTTCCCCAGGAAAATTTTATTTACGTAGAGTGTTAAGATATCTTCTTTTGATAAATTTTGTTCAATCTTACGTGCCAGAAAAACTTCAGTTAATTTACGTTTTAATGTACGTTCAGGGGTCAAGTAATAGTTTTTTGCTACCTGCATGGTAATGGTTGAGCCACCTGTCTGTACATTTGATCCCGTCACACTTTCACTTAAAGCACGACCTAAGCCTTTAAAGCTAATCCCGCTATGTTCGAAAAAAGAAGAATCTTCAGCAGCGAGGAAGGCGTGGATAAAGGTTGGAGGAATTTGTTTATATTCAACAGGCACAGAAAGTTTGCCGCCATATTCAGCAATAAGCTGATTATCTGCAGAATAAACCTGCAATGGTTTTAATAGTGGTGCTTTTTTTAATGAACTCATCTCAGGTAAAGATGGAGCAATATAGAGATACATTCCATAAAAACCCATAGGAATTGCGACTAACACTATAATTAATAGCAAAAAAATAGGGTGAATACGGCCTGAAGATGATAGCTTTTTCATAACAAGTAAGTTTTAATAGGAGCTAATGGCAAACTAATTATGGGTCAGTATAGCTTCTCATATCGCGGATTGTTAGATGACTTATTGTATCCGCAACAAAAAATTAAGACCGTAACCGATTAGTTTGCATTTATTTGGGGATAAAAATAATAGGAATCGTATTGTGCTTAAATTATATCGTAAGCCAAATATGGGACTTCTAGGAGTAGACATTAGTTCTACTTCCGTTAAGTTACTTGAACTCTCATTGAAAAATGGGCGTTATTGGGTTGAAAGTTATGGGTTATGCCCTCTGGCCGAAGGTAGTGTTGTTGAAAAAAATATTTTAAATACCGATGCCGTTGCTGATGCATTAGAGCGAGCGATCAACATTGCAAATCCACAATCATCCAAAGCAGCCATTGCTGTACCCAACTCTATGGTGATGACTAAAACTATAGAAATGGATGCAGACATGACCGATGATGAGCGGGAAGTCCAGATACGTATGGATGCAGAGCAATATATTCCATATCCACTTGATGAGGTAAGTCTGGATTTTGAGGTTACGACCGAGCCAGCAGCGCATCCAGACCGGGTTAATGTACTACTGGTTGCTACCCGAACAGAGAACATTGACAGTAGAACAGAGGTTTTAAGCTTGGCTGGTCTTAAACCTCAGGTTGTTGATGTTGAAAGTTATGCTTTAGAGAGGGCTTTGGCAATCTTTTCTGACACCTTGCCTTTAGGGGTAAACATGGTGGCAATACTGGACATCGGGCATACAATGACAACACTTTCCGTCATGCATAATGGTAAAATTATATATACGCGTGAACAGGTTTTTGGTGGAAAGTTACTGACTCAGGATGTGCAGAATCGTTATGGGTTATCTTTTGATGAAGCTGGCCGGGCAAAAAAAATGCGCACTTTGCCTGATGATTATGAGTCGGAAGTACTGATGCCATTTTTAGAGTCCGTTGTTCAGCAAACAGCACGATCACTGCAGTTTTTCTTTTCATCTTCACAATATAATGAAATTGACCATATTTTATTGGCAGGTGGTAATGCCAACATTCAAGGGCTTTCAAAACTATTACAACAAAAGCTGGGTTACCGGGTAACCATTGCCAATCCATTTTTACAAATGGGTTTTTCACCGCAAATTGATTTAAAAAAGATAGAAAATGATGCGCCTTCTTTACTGGTGGCTTGCGGGTTAGCGTTAAGGGGATTTGATTAATGGCAAAAATAAACTTACTCCCGTGGCGTGAAGAGCTACGAGAGCAAAGAAAAAAGCAATTTATTCTTACTTGTATTGGGGTATCTGTTGTTGGTCTTTTGGTTGTTGTACTGATGTGGTTTATTAATGATTACCGTCTTCGTGATCAGGAGCAGGCCAATCAGCTGATCCAGAGCCGTAATCAGGGGCTGGATGCTGAATTAAAATCTTTAGATGGTTTGCATGAAAAACGTGATGCAATTATTGAAAGAATGAAATTGATCCAGGGCTTAGAGAGTCAACGCCCAGTTTCGGTGCGTTTATTTGATGAGCTTGCTAGAGTTACACCTGCAAATGTATACCTAACTAAATTTACCCGAACAGATAATAAATTTACGATTGAAGGAAAAGCCGAAAGTCCAAATGCAGTAGCAGACTTTATGCGGGCATTAGGGGCTTCACAGTGGTATCGCAATGTTTTTATGAGTTCATTTGTGGCATATGATGAAAGTAAAAACAAAGAAGAAAGTTCAGTTGTTCCTCGTGTTGAAGAAAAATATGGCAGCTTCATTGTTACTGCAGATTTGGGGGAAATCGCAGTGATGACATCTGAAATGCCTGCAGCTCAACATCAGGCGGAGGTGAAAAAATGAGTTCAAAAAAATTGGATAATTTAAACACCGAAGCACAAGTCAATAAAAAAGCAAAGCTGTCATTAAATCAGTTTTTCAAACAGTTTAATTCACTGGACATGAACAACTATGGTGCTTGGTCTTTTTCAGTCAAACTGACATGCTGGATTTTAATCTTTCTGTGCATTTTTTTTGTTGGTTTTCTATTGGTCATTCAGCCAAAATTAAATGATATTTCAATTGCTCAGGCACAACAAGCCAATTTGTTAAAAGAGTTTAAAGAGAAAGATTCAAAACTCAGAAATTTGCAACTCTACCAAAATCAGCTTCAGGAAATGGAAGCTAAGTTTAATCAGCAACTGCAACAGCTTCCGAAAGAAACTGAAATACCAAGTCTGGTTCAGGATATCAATGAGGCAGGTGTTCATTCTGGATTGAAGTTCAAAAATATTCGATTGGAAAATGAGGTTAAGCAAGAGATTTTCATTGAGCAGCCTATTTCCATTGAGATTACAGGTGATTACCAATCTTTTGGTGCTTTCGTTTCTGCAATTGCCGCTCTACCTCGCATTGTTACTTTGCATGATTTTGTTATTTCTACAGCCGAGAATCCGAAGAAAAAATCTGATATTCCAGAGATTGAATATTCTGTAAAAGCAAAAACTTATCGTTACATCGGTGAACAAGAAAAGAATACAGAGGAGAAGCCTGAATGAGCTTTACAAAAGTGATTTTTATTTTTCTTCTGGGGGGATTGTTCGCAGGGTGTGATTCGAAAATCGACACTGTTAACAAAGAAATGGCAAAAATTCATGCTGAAAAACCTATGATGATAGAACCTGCACCAGAATTTGAGGTTGTGCCATCATTTAGTTATTCAGCGGGACATTTGAGAAGCCCTTTTATTCCAAGTTCTCTAGCCAATGAACTTAAGGCAATGGAAGGTAAACGCGTTTATCCAGATTTTTCGAGACAGCCACAATCGCTTGAAAAGTATCCTTTAGAAAGTTTGAAAATGAAAGGAACCCTGAAAAATAAATCAGGTCCTGTCGTTGCACTGATTCAGGCACCTGATGGTGAAGTAGAACGTGTGAAAGTTGGAAATTATATGGGGTTAAATCAGGGGCGGATTGTGAATATTACAGCACAACGAGTTGATTTATTAGAAGTGGTTCCAGATGGTCGTGATGGTTATATTGAACGTCCTCGGACATTGGTTTTACTCAGTGTAAAATAGATTTTTATTTTTAAATTATTGATTATTTTTAACAATTAGAAAACAAATTTTTGACAGTTTATTGGGGAATACGCAGTAATGAATGTTCATATTCGGCAATGTATTTTGTCTGCAATCGCTATGGCAGTCATGCCAGTATCAATGGCTCAAGTCAGCATATTGAACGTAGTTCCTATGCAGATTCCAGATCAAGGAACAGAAATTCGAGTAATTTTTAATGGAATTCCTCCCGAGCCTAAAGCCTATCAATTAGATGAGCCTGCCCGACTTATTCTTGACTTTGAAAACACTCGGCAAATCATGTCGAAAAAGAATATTACACTTTCAAGCCCTGAGGCTAAATCAGTAGATATGATGGCTGATGATAAGCGAACAAGAATGACGATTAATCTAAGTCATAATCGTTCTGCTTTCACTACTCGTGTAGAGGGCAATACATTTATCCTGAAAATTAATAATTCGGCAAATGTTGTCCCCAAATTCCAGCAGAGTGCTTCTGAAAAAAGTAAGGGTATTTCAAATATTTCTTTCAAAAGAGGAAATGTTGGGGAGGGATTGGTGCTGGTTGATTTGCTTGGTACAAATACTCCTGTTGATGTACAGCAACAAGGGAGTAAGGTGCTGATCAGATTACTTGGACATAAAATTCCGGCACATCTGAATCGACGAATGGATGTTAATGATTTTGCAACACCTGTCCGTACCATTGATGCCTATAATGAAGGGTCAAATGGCATTATTAGTATTCAATCAAATGAAAGCTATGAATATATGGCATTTCAGGCTGAAAATAAACTGACAGTGAGTTTGAAACGCCCAGAAGATCGTGCAACTTTGAAAAACAGGTCTGCTATTTATAGTGGCAAAAAATTATCTCTGGATTTTCAGGATATAGAAGTTCGTAGAGTGTTGCAGTTACTTGCTGACTTTACTGGTATTAATATGGTTGCTGCTGATTCTGTTCAAGGCAATATAACTTTGAAATTGAAAGATGTACCTTGGGATCAGGCACTGGATATTATTTTAAAAACAAAAAGTCTGGATAAGCGACGTAATGGTGATGTGATTTGGATTGCACCTGTAACTGAATTGATAAAATCTGAAGCTGAGGAAGCAAAAGCAATAGAGCAAAGTATAAAGCTGGCGCCACTGCAAACCGAGTTTATTACATTGAAGTATGCAAAAGCAGCTGATATTGAGAAGTTGATCAGTAAAGAAACAAGATCAACAACCAGTAGTGAAAGTGGTAATGGTCAGAATATTACTTCTGAAACCAATGCCTCTCTTTTAAGCCCAAGAGGAAGTGTCTCAACAGATACTCGCACCAATACATTAATTTTACATGATACAGCAGCAAAAATTGATCAGATTCGAAAAATGATTGATTTGCTGGATGTTGCTGTAAAACAGGTCATGGTTGAAGCGCGTATTGTTCGGGCAACAACGGATTTCACCAAAGAAATGGGGGTGAAATGGGGCATACTCTCCCAAGGTATTACTAAGAATAGTGATCTGCTGGTAGGGGGGAGTGAAACAACGCTATGGGATCTTCGTGATCCTAAAAAAGATAGTGAGTCAGGGGGCTGGAAATATACAATTAGTCGCCCAGATAATCTGAATGTGGATTTAGGTGTATCAACAACAGGGGCGAGTAAAATTGCTTTTGGTTTGATCAGCTTGTCGGATTTTATGTTGGATCTCGAGCTATCTGCCTTACAGGCTGATGGTTTTGCCGAGATTATTTCTACTCCAAAAGTTTTGACCGCAGACAAACAAAAAGCCAAAGTTGCATCAGGTCAGGAAATACCTTATCAAACTACAACCAATTCAGGTAGTGGGTCAAGTACAGACACTTCATTTAAACAGGCATTATTGAGTTTGGATGTTACACCAAGCATTACTCCTGATGGGAAAGTACAGTTACAGCTCAACATTACCAATGATTCAAATGGTGGAACTGCACCAAATGGTGAAATTATTTTAAATAAGAATGAAATCAACACTAATGTGTTGGTGGATAACGGTGAAACAGTGGTCTTAGGTGGAATTTTTGAACAGACGACAAAAAGCAAACAAACAAAAGTACCATTACTTGGTGATATTCCAGTGTTAGGACATTTATTTAGAAAAGATGAGAAAGTTGACAATAAAAGTGAGCTTTTGATTTTTGTCACACCGAGAATTGTTAATGACAGGTAAAGCATAAATCATTAATATACTTTTAATGAAAGCAATTCAATAGGTGACTCCTTGCCAAGCAAAGAGTTTGAAACCCTGCCAAATATATATTTGGTAGGGCCCATGGGAGCTGGAAAAACCACAGTTGGAAGACATTTAGCAGAACTGTTAGGGCGTGAATTTCTAGATAGCGATCATGAAATTGAGCGTAAGACAGGTGCATCTATTCCCTGGATTTTTGAAAAAGAAGGGGAACAGGGGTTTCGCTCGCGTGAAACAATCGTAATAGATGATTTAACGTCACGTAAACAGTTAGTTGTGGCAACAGGTGGTGGGGCTGTTACGCAGTCAAAAAATCGCGAATTTCTAAAAAATCGTGGAATTGTGATTTATCTTTATACCCCTGTGGAGATCCAGTTACAACGGACTTACCGAGATAAAAATAGACCACTTCTACAGGTGGAAAATCCTGAACAAAAGCTTCAGGATTTACTTAAAATTCGCGACCCCTTATATAGAGATGTTGCACATTATATTATTGAAACAAATCAAGGTGCAGCGAGAGATCTTGCCCAGAGAATTTTTCAATTGATTATTTCGAAAGAATTATGTTGAACCCAGTTTTATTGGTTTAGGAAAAAATGCAGACTTTATTTGTTGAACTAGGTGAACGTCGTTATCCCATTTTCATTGGGAGTGATTTAAATCCAGCAGAATTACTTGCGCCCTATATTAAGGGCAAGCAAGTGATGATTGTGACTAATGACACAGTTAAACCACTTTATTTAAATCATTATCTGGATGCAGTTCAATCTTTAGGCAAGTCTGTTGCTACCTGTGTTTTACCTGATGGTGAAAAATACAAAAACATTCAACATTTAAATTTGATTTTTGATGCTTTGCTCGAAGCTGGGTTTAATAGAGATTGCACTGTCTTGGCTTTAGGTGGTGGTGTCATTGGTGATATGGCAGGTTTTGCATCTGCCTGTTTCCAGCGTGGCGTGTATTTTATCCAGATTCCAACAACACTCTTGTCTCAAGTTGATTCCAGTGTTGGTGGAAAAACAGGTATTAACCATCCGCTTGGTAAAAATATGATTGGGGCATTTAAACAGCCAGAAGTGGTGATGGCTGATATGTCCCAACTTAAAACACTCCCAGAGAGAGAGCTTTCTGCTGGTCTTGCTGAAGTCATTAAGTATGCATTTTTAGGTGATGTGGAGTTTTTGCATTGGCTTGAACAAAATATGGATGGTCTGGTTGCCCGTGATCCATTGTTACTGGCGGAAGCAGTTTATCGGTCTTGTGCCCATAAAGCACGCATTGTAGCAAATGATGAGAAAGAACAGGGTGAGCGTGCCTTGCTTAATCTGGGACACACATTTGGTCATGCTATTGAATCTTACATGGGGTACGGTGTTTGGTTACATGGTGAAGCTGTAGCAACGGGTATGGTGATGGCTGCTGATTTGTCTCATCGAATGGGATGGATTTCAGCGGAGGATTTGGAGCGTACAAAAAAAATCTTACAACGAGCACATTTACCTGTAGCATGTCCGAAAATTCCAATAGATGAATTTTTGGCATATATGTCACACGATAAAAAAGTGTTAAATGGTCAGCTACGTCTTGTTTTACTAAAAAAGCTAGGACAAGCGATTATTACAAAAGACTTCGATATCGAATTAATGAAACAAGCTATTTTAGCTAATCAATTGAGTGCATAGGTAAAATCATGACAGCAACACGTTTAAATTGGCAAAATATTCGACTGTATATTTGGTTGGTTGGCGGGTTGCTGTTTTTAGTTGCAGCAATTATTTTCTGGGCATTAACAGACACTAAAAAACTGGTAGTGAATGAAAATCCAATCGAAGAAACTCAAACTCAGATTCAACCGGAAAAAGTTGCGGCAACATCACATTTAGGTTCGCTGCTGGATGAAGTACGTCCTTTGGAAATGACAACACGTGTAGTTGCATCCGGAAATCATGAGGCTGAATTCCGTGGTACTAAGTTCATTCAGGATAATAAAACAAAATGGACTCTAGAGCTGTTTAGAGCAACAAAAGAAGATGTTGTTAAAGCATTTTTAGCCAAGCAGTTTGATCGAAAGAATTTTATTTATTTTCGTTTAAGTGGTGAAAAGCAAACTGAACAATATGTTCTGGTTTATGGAATTTGGGGTAATGAGGCAGAAGCGAAAAATCAGTCACAGCTATTGGATTTGAATTTGCCGAAATCAGTTCGCCCTCAAGCGCATAAATTTGGTGATTATGCTGAATTAGTGAATGATTTAGGTGCAGATGAGCTTACAAGCGGAAGTAATACGCTTTACGAAGTGCGTTTGAGAAATGCGCCCGTTCCAGCTGTTGATGAAACTATGTTGGCACGCCCTAAACCATCTACGCCAAATACATCTTCTACAACAGAAAATACTGCGACAAAAACAACGATTACTCGAAAAGATTCACAAGGGAATGTTGTGGATGTACAACGCTCACATAGTACAGTGGATTCAAATAAACCGAAAGAAAATGCTGGTTCGGGAAGCACTAAAAAAGGTAGTGAGCAAGAAATTAGTGATCCATTTAACTAAAAAAGTGCCAAAAAAGAGCATTATTTAAGATTGTGATCTGAAACGCACATTTATGGTGCGTTAAATATTTTTTAGTTTATTCGGTGATTTCTTTAGATGTATTTATTTTAAAGATCTTTAATTCATTTCGTGACTGAATAATAAGTTTGGCATATTTTTTGCTTTATTACTGCGCTAATTGAGAGAGTTGTCCCTATTTTAGAGCGTAATGAACCCAATTAGTGTGCGAAGCTGTCATATTTTCCTGCTTTAAAAGAGTGCGCATTTAGTAAAACATTTTTGCAATAAAGAGAATGCAATCTAGGTTATTTTCAGCCTATAGTGTAATTCGCAAAAAATTTTGCTTTGAATGAAGCCGTAAAGTATAAATCGGACGAAATCGCAAAGATTATTTTTGATTTGTTTTCTGCCTGAAAGGGCCATGTTGAAAGAAGGGTACGCTATGCACATGCCATCGCCTAATACTGTAGCTCCCGCTCAAGGTTTATACCAACCGGATGAGTTTAAAGATAACTGTGGTTTCGGTTTGATCGCCCATATGCAGGGTGATGCAAGTCATGATTTAGTCAAGACCGCGATTCATAGTTTAAGCTGCATGACACACCGTGGTGGTATTGCCGCCGATGGTAAGACAGGGGATGGATGTGGATTGTTATTGGCGATGCCAAAACAATTCTTCCGTGACGAAGCAAAAAAACTCAGTGATATTACCTTAAGTGAAATTTTTGCTGTGGGTACGGTATTTTTAAATACTGATCCTGCGCTTGCTGTAAATGCGAAAAATATTCTCAATAAAGAAATTGAAGAAGAAGGGCTGCGCGTACTCGCTTGGCGTGTCATTCCAACAAATAATGATGTTTTAGGTGAAATTGCACTGCAATCTTTGCCTGTATTTGAACAGGTTATTGTGAATTGCCCAATGGGTGTCACTGAGGTTGAATTTAACCGCAAGTTATTTTTGGCACGTCGTCGTGCAGAGCAAAAATTGGCGAATGATCCGGCATTTTATGTGACTACGCTTTGTTCAACAGTGATTAGCTATAAAGGCTTAATGATGCCTGAGGCAATTGCTGATTTTTATACGGATTTAGCTGATCCACGTTTGGAATCACATATTGTTGTGTTCCATCAGCGTTTCTCAACCAATACCTTACCTCGTTGGCCTTTGGCTCAACCGTTTCGTTACCTTGCACATAATGGTGAAATTAATACCATTACAGCAAACCGTAACTGGGCAATGGCTCGTACACCAAAATTTGAAAATCCATTACTTCCAGGCTTAACTGAGCTTACCCCAATTGTTAACCGTACAGGTTCAGACTCTTCAAGCTTGGATAATATGCTTGAAATTCTTGTTGGTGGTGGAATGGATTTGTTCCGTGCATTGCGTATGCTTGTTCCACCTGCCTGGCAAAACGTTGAAACTTTAGATGCTGATCTTCGCGCATTCTATGAGTTTAACTCTAAGCACATGGAAGCCTGGGATGGTCCTGCCGGTTTGGTGATTCAGGATGGTCGTCATGCGATTTGTATGCTGGATCGAAATGGTTTACGTCCTGCACGTTGGGTTATTACTAAAAATGGTTATATCACGCTTGCTTCTGAAATCGGCGTTTGGGGCTATGAGCCAGAAGACGTGGTTTCAAAAGGTCGTGTAGGTCCTGGTCAAATTCTGGTTGTAGATACCTTTACTGGTAAATTGCTAGATACCAAAGATGTCAGCAATCATTTGAAAAAAATGCGACCTTATCGTGAATGGTTACGTGAACGTTCTATTCGTCTGCAAGGCAGTCCAGAGTTAGAAGAATATTTATGTGATCGTGGTTTGAAAGGGGATGATCTGAAAGCCGCTCAGAAAATGTTTATGGTGACATTTGAAGAGCGTGATCAATTGCTTCGTCCAATCGCTGAAAGTGGTCAGGAAGCAGTAGGTTCTATGGGTGATGATACACCTATGGCAGTTTTATCACGTCAAGTTCGCCATGTATCGGATTACTTCCGTCAACAATTTGCTCAGGTGACAAATCCACCGATTGATCCATTGCGTGAGTCTATCGTCATGTCATTGGAAACATGTCTGGGACGTGAACAAAATGTATTTGAACAAGGCCCTGAACATGCTGAGCGTCTGATTATTTCAAGTCCAGTGCTTACCAACTCAAAAATGCATCAGATGCGTACTTTGGGTCGCGATGGTTATGAAGTCATTGATATCGATCTAAACTACCCAGAAGCAGAAGGATACGAAGCAGCAATCGATCGTATCTGTGCAGAGGCAGCTCAGGCTGTTCGTGATGGAAAAACATTAGTTGTACTTTCTGATAAAAAGATCCGTGAAGGTTACTTGCCAGCAAACGCAGCAATGGCAACAGGTGCAGTACACCATTATTTAATCAATGCTGGTTTACGTACTGATGCAAATATTATTGTTGAAACTGGTGTAGCACGTGACCCACATCAGTTTGCCGTGATTTTAGGTTTTGGTGCGACTGCAATATATCCTTACCTTGCCTATGATGTGATTAATGACTTGATTGCAAAGGGTGAGCTACTAGGTGATCCAATCCATGCTCAAGCGAATTTCCGTAAAGGTATTGAGAAAGGCCTGTTAAAAGTACTTTCAAAAATGGGGATTTCAACTGTAGCTTCCTATCGTGGTGGTCAATTGTTTGAAGCAGTTGGTTTATCTGATGAAGTGGTTAATAAATGCTTTACAGGTGTACCAAGCCGTATCAAGGGTGCGACATTTACCGACCTTGAAAATGATTTGAAAAAATTGGCAGAAACAGCGTGGAAGCCACGTAAGCCAATTGATCAGGGCGGAATGCTCAAATTTGTATTCGGTAAGGAATATCATGCATTTAATCCGGATGTAATCAATGCATTACACAAAGCAGTACGTTCTGGTAACTATGCTGACTTTAAGGAATATGCAGAACTGGTGAATCATCGCCCGATTGCGACCATTCGTGATCTATTTAAACTGAAGACTGATAACTCTATTCCTTTGGAAGCTGTCGAATCAGTTGAAGAGATTTTACCGCGTTTCGACTCGGCTGGGATGTCATTAGGTGCGTTATCACCTGAGGCTCATGAGGCAATAGCCATTGCCATGAATACCATTGGTGGTCGTTCGAATTCTGGTGAGGGTGGTGAAGATCCTGCACGTTATGGCACGATCCGTAACTCTAAAATCAAGCAGATTGCATCAGGTCGTTTTGGTGTAACTCCTGCATATTTGACTTCAGCTGAAGTATTGCAAATCAAGGTAGCACAAGGTGCGAAACCAGGTGAGGGTGGTCAGTTACCTGGTGGTAAAGTCAATGGCCTGATTGCACGTTTACGTTATTCTGTGCCAGGCGTGACATTGATTTCTCCACCTCCACATCACGATATCTACTCAATTGAGGATTTATCGCAGTTGATTTTTGACTTAAAACAAGTCAATCCAAAAGCGATGGTATCAGTGAAACTGGTATCTGAACCAGGTGTAGGTACGATTGCCGCTGGTGTAGCAAAAGCTTATGCCGACTTTATTACGATTTCTGGTTATGATGGTGGTACAGCAGCTTCTCCACTTTCATCAATTCACCATGCGGGTTCACCATGGGAATTGGGTCTAAGTGAGGCACACCAGGCACTGCGTGTAAATGATCTACGTGGCAAAGTTCGTGTACAGACAGATGGTGGTTTGAAAACTGGTTTAGACGTTGTTAAAGCGGCTATTTTAGGCGCTGAGAGCTTCGGTTTTGGTTCTACACCAATGATTGCTTTAGGTTGTAAATATCTTCGTATTTGCCACTTAAATAACTGTGCAACTGGTGTTGCAACACAACAAGACCATTTACGTCAAGAGCACTATATTGGCGAACCTGAAATGTTGATTAATTTCTTCCACTTTATTGCAGAAGAAACACGTGAATGGTTGGCAGCACTGGGCGTTGCAAGCTTAAAAGATTTAATTGGTCGTACTGATTTACTTGAAGTTTTACCAGGTGAAACTGAAAAACATGCTCACTTAGACTTAAGTGCATTGCTCGAGTCACATCCAGCTGCAAATGGCAAGGCACAATATTGCCAAGTTCAAGGTAATGCACCATTTGACAAAGGTGTTCTCGCTGAGAAAATGGTGGCTGAAATGCTTCCGGCGATTGAAGCGAATACTGGTGGTGAATATCACTTTAATGTAGTCAACTGTGACCGTTCTATAGGTGCGCGTATTTCTGGTGAAATCGCACGCCGTTATGGCAACTTAAGCATGGAAGATCATCCAGTCAAACTGAATCTGACTGGTACGGCGGGTCAGTCGCTTGGTGTCTGGAACGCAGGTGGTTTACATATCCGACTTGAAGGAGATGCGAACGACTACGTGGGTAAAGGTATGGCTGGTGGCCGTATTTCGATTTTCCCACCAAAAGGTTCACCTTTCCAGACTCAGGAAACTGCGATTATCGGTAACACATGCTTATACGGGGCTACTGGTGGTAAAATCTTTGCTGCTGGTACTGCGGGTGAGCGTTTTGCGGTTCGGAACTCAGGTGCGTTCGCGGTGATTGAGGGTGCAGGTGACCACTGCTGTGAATATATGACAGGCGGTATCGTGACTGTACTTGGTAAGGTTGGCCACAACTTTGGTGCAGGTATGACTGGTGGTTTTGCTTATGTGCTTGACTTGGAAAATGACTTTGTTGATCACTATAACCACGAATTGATTGAATTGAATCGTATTTCTACAGAATCGATGGAAGAACACCAAGAATTCTTGCTTCGTATTCTGGATGAACATATTAAAGAAACAGGTAGTGCTTGGGCGTATAAGATCCGCAACGAGTTTGATTATTACAGCCGTAAATTCTGGCTAGTAAAACCAAAAGCTGCTAATTTGCAGACACTTTTGAAAACAACTCAAGCAGATCCACAATAATTCCACTACTCAAATATACGGCAGGTGTGGATAACTTCTGATTTATACACAGGTGAAAGAAGTTGTCCACATCCACCCACGGAGAGAGACATGGCAGAGCGCCTAAACAATGACTTTCAATTTCTGGATGTAGCACGCCAAGATCCAGAGAAAAAAGATCTAACTGTCCGCAAAGCAGAGTTTGTGGAGATTTATAAACCTTTTACAGCGGAAATTGCGGCAAATCAGACCCATCGCTGTTTAGGTTGTGGTAACCCTTATTGTGAATGGAAATGTCCAGTACATAACTACATTCCTAACTGGTTAAAACTGATCGCTGAAGGACGCATTTTCCAGGCAGCTGAACTTTGCCATCAAACCAACACACTTCCAGAAGTGTGTGGACGTGTATGCCCACAAGACCGCTTATGTGAAGGTGCGTGTACCTTAAATGATGGTTTTGGTGCAGTCACTATTGGTAATGCTGAAAAGTACATCAATGACACAGCTTTTGCTTTAGGCTGGCGTCCAGATATGTCTTCTGTGAAATGGACAGATAAAAAAGTTGCGATTATTGGTGCAGGACCTGCTGGTTTGGGCTGTGCTGACATTTTGGTACGTAATGGCGTTAAACCAGTTGTATTTGATAAACGCCCTGAAATTGGTGGTCTTTTGACTTTCGGTATTCCAGAATTCAAAATGGAAAAAGATGTAATGAAACGCCGCCGTGAGATTTTCACAGGTATGGGGGTAGAGTTTCGTCTAAATACTGAAATTGGTACGGATGTAACTATAGATCAACTTCTTGCAGATTATGATGCTGTATTTATGGGTATGGGCACATACACATATATGAAAGGCGGGTTTGCAGGTGAAGATCTTGATGGTGTTTATGATGCACTTGATTTCCTGATTGCCAATGTAAATCGTTGTCAGGGCTGGGAAAAAGATCCATCAGAATACATTAGTGTTGAAGGCAAAAAAGTGATCGTTCTGGGTGGTGGTGACACAGCGATGGACTGTAACCGTACTTCTATCCGTCAGGGTGCCGAGTCTGTAACTTGTGCATATCGTCGTGATGAAGAAAACATGCCAGGTTCACGTCGTGAAGTTAAAAATGCGCGTGAAGAAGGTGTCGAGTTTCAGTTTAACCGTCAACCTGTTGAAATCGTAGGTGAAAATGGCAAGGTAACAGGTGTTAAAGTTGTGACAACACAGCTCGGCGAACCTGATAGCCGTGGTCGTCGTAGCCCTGAGCCAATTCCAGGTTCAGAGGAGATCTTACCTGCTGATGCAGTACTTTTAGCATTTGGTTTCCGTACTAGCCCGGCTGACTGGTTTGCAGGTGTGAATATCAGTCTTGATGGTTCTGGGCGTGTGGTTGCACCAGAACAGCAACAATATAAATTCCAGACTTCTAACCCGAAAATTTTTGCGGGTGGCGATATGGTGCGTGGCTCTGACTTGGTTGTGACAGCAATCTGGGAAGGTCGTCAAGCAGCAGAAGGTATTTTGGATTACCTTGACGTTTGATAGGAAGAGAACGTTAAAAATTCCAAAGACCCATTTCCAAAACCCGCAGTAATGCGGGTTTTTTATATGGATTAATTATTTTGAATATCAACTAAAAGAAGTAAAAATAGTACCTTATCTTAAATGAATTTGTTTTAGGGTACTAAGCAAGCGGGACTTGTCAGCTGAGCTCAGGTTTTTTTGATTTAAGCGATGTTTATATTTTTCAGAAGCAAAATGATCTAAGTTGCCTTGACGATAAAGTTCATTGGCAATACTGTCTACAATATCTGAAGATAATTGTGATATTTCGGAGCGTACCGAATTTAAATCTTTCGGTTGCCAATTTGTCTCAGGTTCTGCCAGCCAATCGGCGCGATAACGGTATTGTATGGCTTTCGCAGCATCCATTTGAGCAATAATAAAAGGCTGAATAGATGATGAGTCAATACCTTTTTGTGCGGCTTGATTCAGGGTCGCCTGTAAAACTTTGTCTTCCTGTGCTAAATCCTCAATGGCTTGATAATGAATAGCTTTACTACCAGCAACATCTTTCATTAAACCTAGTCGTGCATTGATTAGGTCGATTAGATTGTAAGTAGTCGCTTGAACACATAGTGAACAGCACAGGCAAATCACAAAAATAATGGATTTCAACATAATATATTCCGAATATGATAAGTGTTAATAGAATGTCGTAAGCTTTTAGATAGATTCTTTAATTTTCATTTATGAGAATTTTAACGTTATTATTGAAAGTTTTTTATTATGATATCACGATGATTTTGTAATAGCTCAATTTATTGGATACATCAGAATAGCTAAAGGTGAAATCTTATAAATGTATTTAATTCAAAATCATATGATCATTAGTAAGTATAAAATCTGATGTATCTTGGATACTTACTAATGATGGTTAATGATCAGATTTCATCATTAAATTGTTTGATTTTACGTTGTCGTTGCCAGGGTAAAGGTCGATCCAGTGTCTCTGGAACTTCTCCACTCATTGAACGTAAACGTAAGTGAATGGCTGCTTGGGCAATGAGATTGGCTGATACTGGTGCAGTGATAAATGAAAGCAGGGTAATGAGTAGTTCAGCAAAGCCAAATCGCCCATAATAGGCTGAGTAAATCATTGCTGCGATCAGAAAACTACCTAAGCCAAGTGTACTTGATTTGGTTGGTGCATGTAGACGCATGAATAAATCGGGAAGGCGTACCATTCCGATACCACCGACCAAAATAAAAAATGCACCGATCAAGAGAAAAATAGAAACGAATATTTCCATTGCTAACTGCATATTGTCCTCCTAATCAATGACATGCCCGGTTGTAAAATAACGGGCCAGAGCTGCTGTGGACAGAAAGCCCAGCATGGCAACCAATAAGGCACCTTCAAATAATGCGGTAGTTACCCAATAAATACCCAAGATAACCATAAGACAAATTGCATTTAAAAACAGGGTATCCAGTGCAAGCAACCGATCTACGATGGATGGACCAATGACCAGCCTGATCAAACATAAAAACATGGATATAGTGACTGCGACCAGGCAGATACCCAGAGCATAAGGCAGAATTGTCATGCATCTTCTCCTTGTTTTACATTAAAAATTTCAAGTAAGGGCTGTTCATAACGGCGCTTGATTTCGATAATTTCTGCATCAGTGTTATCTGTACTCAGGGCATGTACCAAGATATCTCCTCGTTCCTGATCTATACCCGCACTGACTGTTCCTGGGGTAGTCGTGATGATCATCGCCAATAAAGTGTTGACATGTTCGTGTTCTGAATCAAGTGGAACACGAAACCATTGTGGATGCAGATTTTTAATAGGACCTAGTACCTGCTTGGCAACACGGATATTAGAAATGATAATGTCCCAAAGAACGACAAAGAATAATTTCAGTGCCAGTCTCCATTTGATATGAGGTGTACCGACCAGAAATGGTTCAATTATTTTGGGAATACCAATTCCTAAAATAATAGCCACTAAAATATCAAACAGATCAGCACTATGTCCCAGCATTAACCAGCATGCAGCCACCACAACTGAAACAAATGGAAGCGGTAATAATCGCTGAAAAAAAGATTTCTTTTCTTTCATTTAGTGCTCCATTGGCTTGAGTGTTGAATCATCTGGAATATTTTCCTGATGTTCATTCTGGTGATGTATCTGCTCTTGTTTGTATTGTGAGATATGTTCACCCTGATAAGTATCAGGTGTAATCAGATATGGAATATAGTGTGCGTTTTCGTCCTTGGTTTCACCACCATATTTGGTTTCTGGTAGATAGGTTGGGTCGAATGGCAGTACACTAATTACATTTCCATGTTCATCCTTTTTCAATAATACATGTTCATATGCTGCATTATCTTGGATTTGTTGTGACGTTTGCTCAATATATTTCAGGATAGGGTTTGCACATATGACATATAAAACAAGCCCTGTTAGTAAAGCATATATCGCCCAGTCATTGCGCATTGGGGCATGATTCGGTATTGCCTGATAAGCCACATATTCACCCTCATCTGAAAGATCTTCGGGTCTGGTAGCACGCCAAAATAGAATGAAGCCAACGCGGGTAAAAGCAATAATACTGAGTAGACTAACGATCAGTACTGTACCGATAATCCAGGCCTGAAATGGGAAATCACTACTCGCTTGTAAAATAAGGACTTTACCCCAAAAACCGCTAAATGGTGGTAGACCGGCCATCATTAATGCAATAACAAAAAAAGTTATTGAAACAACTTTTTCCTGCTTCATCTTTGGTGCAGTTTTAAGGTGGTCTTTAAATTTTCCACGTTGTGATGTAATCCAGCCGCATAATAAATAAAATGCAGCAGCCACGATTGTACTATGCACCAGATAAAACAAACCTGCTGTCCACGCTTCTGTATTGAGCATGGAAAAAGCGATCAGGATTGTACCGACGGAAGATAAAATCATAAAGCCGACAAAACGGCGTAGACGGTCAGCAGCGATAGCAGCAATAGCACCGTAAAGAGAGGTGATTAAACCGATAGGTAACAACCATGCCATGAGCGACATTTGAGCTAAAGCGTCATCAAATACTGTGCCATTTACACGTAAAATTGCGTATAAGCCAACTTTGGTCATGATAGTAAAAAAAGCTGCAACAGGAGTTGCCGCTACAGCATAGGTTTTTGGTAGCCAGAAACCAACAGGTAACATGGCAGCTTTTATTCCAAAAACAACGAATAGTAGTAAGCTACCGGCAACTGCAAGTTTATGCTGATCAGGTTGTAATGCAGGTAAAAGACGTGCAACATCCGCCATATTCAAGCTGCCAACACTGCCATATATCATGCCCAGCCCAATCAGGAATAGGGCAGAGGCAAGTAAATTGATTGCAACATAATGAAAACCCATTTGAAAACGGGCTTTCCCTTGTCCATGTAATAACAGGACATAAGATGCCATCAATAAGATTTCAAAAAATACGAATAAATTGAATAAGTCGCCTGTTAAAAATGCTCCGCATAGCCCCATTAACAGAAAGTGGAACATGGCATGGAAGTAGCGACCGCGTTCATCAAAATCAGAACTTGCAAACCACAAAACTGGTGTTGCAAGTGTATAGGTGAGCACAAGCATCAAGGCTGAAAGGCGGTCCAGAACCAGTACAATTCCAAAAGGAGCCGACCATTCACTTAAGTTGTAAACTGTAATCTGACCTGTATTGGCATGGATCAAATAACTAATAGCAGTTGCCAGTCCTAACAGCACCGAAACAAAGCTGATTCCTCTTCGCCATGGTTGTCGCCAATCATGCGATAAATATCCGGAACCTGGATTTCCAAGCAAAATCAGAATAAATGCAGTAAATGCAGGGATTAAAATACTGATGATCGGAGTGTGAGTATGCCAGAAATTGAGAAAATCATTCATTATGGCGTATCCTCACGTGGGTCTATTTCCTCTGGTTTTTCTTTCGAGTCCACATGATCGGTACCTGACTCATAACGGCTGCGCAAAGCAAGTTGTACCACAAATGCTGTGGTGGCAAATCCGATAACAATTGCGGTTAGAACCAGTGCCTGAGGGAGTGGATCGGTTACTTTGGTGGCTTCAGTGAGAACAGCAGGAGAACTGACCTGAACACGGCCCATTGCAAATAAAAATAGATTTACCGCGTAACCGATCATGGCTAAGCCAAGAACAACAGCAAAGGTACGTGCACGTAAGATAAGGTAAATACCTGATGCAACCAGTAATCCGATGGATGATGCTAGTAAAAATTCTAAACTGATCATGACTTACTCCTTCGGAACTGGACCAGACATGCCTGAGTGTCTAGAGTCACCCAAAACAGAAATTAGTAACATGGCAGAGCCAACAACTGTGATATAGACCCCCAAGTCAAAACCAGCGGCAGAAGCGAGGTGCATTTTTCCAAACAGCGCTGGTTCTACGTAAATATGGGCACTGGTTAAGAATGGACGTCCCCAGAACCATGCAGCAATGCCTGTCAGACCTGCGATAACCAGACCCGAGCCAATCCAGACTTCATACAGTCGACCTGACTTGGCACGTAAAATCTTCTCTGCCTGATCTTGGCCGAGTGCGACATATTGAATGATTAGTGCTGATGAAGTGATTAGACCTGCTACAAAACCGCCACCAGGATAGTTATGCCCCCGTAGGAATATATATAGGCTGATGACCAAGGCAACAGGTAAAATCCACGATGCGGTCATACGGAACATGAGTGGTGAAGGATTAAAACGGTAGGTCAGACCTTGGGTAATTGTTGTTCCATGAGCACGCATGCCATCCATGAGACAAAGTGCACCAATGGCAGCGATGCCTAGAACAGCGATTTCACCAAAGGTATCGAATCCACGGAAATCAACCAGAATGACGTTCACTACATTTGATCCGCCACCAAGTGGTAAAGCCTGCTGAACGAAGAACCATGAAATTGAATTATGATCTCTGGTTAAAATCAGCCAGGTAATCCAGCCGATACTAACGCCACCTAGAATCGCGATCACAGCATCACGGTAACGATGAGACTTTTTAGATTCATAAGGTGTTAATTGAGGGAGGAGTGACAGGCTCATCAAAAGTAAAACTGTTGTCACAACATCTACGGTAATTTGTGTCAGTGCCAGGTCTGGTGCTGAAAATGAAACAAAAACCATAGTGACAACAAGTCCAATTGCACCACTGATGAGAACAGCCTTGATACGTTCATGATGGAACCAGAGCATCATCCAGCATGAACAGAATAAAATCAGCCATAAAACAATAGCAGTGATAGGTGCACTGGTGAGTTCTTTTGTACCCGTTCCAAGACCTTGATTAACTAATGGTGTTGCAACAATTGCAATACTGAACAGAATGATGAGGAATAAATAGCTTTGTAATGAGCCTGTTTCTGTTCTTTGTTTAATCTTTCGGGAAATCTGAAGCAGGTTTTTTAGAAAGTCCTCAAATAAAATTCTGCCCTGAAGCTTACCGAGCATAGGATCTAAGTCAATTTCACGAATCTTTCCACCTTTTGCCAGGGCGAAATAGAAAACAACCCCACCCAGCAAGGCTATGGCACTCATCAGTAAAGGTAGATTAAATCCATGCCAGATAGCTAAATGGACACCTTCAAAACTGCCCAACTGTGTACTTGACCGTGTTCCGGCATTAACGATATTTTCAACAAAAAATGCAGGAAGAATACCAACCAGAATACATAAAGTTGCGAGTAGGATTGCTGGAGCGCGCATTCCAAGAGGTGGTTCGTGCGCATCCTTGTTTGGTACATTTTTACCAATATCACCATCAAAAAATACGCCGTGAACTAAACGTACCGAATAAGCAACAGCAAAAAGCCCTGCCAAGGTGGCGACAACAGCAGCAAAGATAACGCTCATACCTGATAGATTTGCCAACAGTTCAGTAAAGAACATTTCTTTCGATAAGAAACCATTGGTTAGCGGAACACCTGCCATAGCGGCAGCTGTAATCATGGTCAATGTTCCTGTAAATGGTAACAATTGCCAGATCCCACTCAATTTTCTCAAATCTCTGGTTTGTGTTTCATGATCAATAATTCCCGCGATCATGAATAATGCGGCCTTGAATGTTGCATGATTGATGATATGGAATATAGCCGCTGCAACAGCTAGAGGAGAATCTATACCAAGTAAAGCAATAATGAGTCCCAGATGGCTAATGGTAGAGTAGGCAAGTAAACCTTTTAAATCCTCTTTAAATATGGCAAAAAAAGCGGCCATACATAAAGTCAATAAACCAATACTGGTGACAACATTATGGTAAAGCGCAGAACCTGCAAAAATTGGCAACAGGCGGGCCAGCAAGAAGATTCCTGCCTTAACCATGGTTGCTGAATGTAGATAGGCCGAAACCGGTGTTGGTGCTGCCATTGCATTGGGTAACCAGAAGTGAAATGGAAACTGAGCACTCTTGGTAAATGCGCCAAGTAAAATCAATAACAGAATAGGAACGAACAGATTGCTATTTTGAATGGTATCGCCCATTCCTAAAATCTGGTCGATTTGATATGTTCCAGTCACCTGACCCAGTAAAATAAATCCACCGAGCATGGCAAGCCCACCTAGCCCAGTAATGGTCAATGCCATACGTGAGCCACGCTGAGCAGCTTCATAATTGCTCCAGTAACCTACAAGTAAAAAGGAGGAAATACTGGTAAGCTCCCAGAAAACAAGCAAAATGATTAAATTATTGGATAGAGATATACCGAGCATTGCTGCCATGAATAACATGAGCAAGGTATAAAGTTTACTTAATGAATTTTTAGGGCTGAGGTAATAGTAGGCATAGATATAAATTAAGGTGCCTATGCCTGTAATAAGTAAGGAGAAAATAAGTCCTAATGCATCTAGACGAAAACTTAAATTAATACCAACTTGAGGCAACCAATGCCAGCTCTCTTCAATAGCTATACCATTGAAGACATTTTTAGCCTGAGTCAGTAACAAGCTGAAACTCGTTAAACTGACTCCAATTGCCCCTAATGCCGTAAGCCTGCGTGAAAAGTTTTTCAGCCACGAGACTAGGATTGTGCCAAGTATTAACGGTAACAATATAATAATCGGTAGCACACTCGTATCCAATGTATGAATAGGTCGAAACCTAAGTGAATCTTTTTTCCTAAATTACAGGATTACAAAATTGCAATCCAAATTACTCAATTTAGGAAACTGAAAATTGAAAGTAAACGAAAAAACCAAGTTGTGTTGCGCAACTTGCAATGCATATTGCAGAAAATTAGATTGTAAAATCTAATAGAGATTTCATCTTATTACATGAATAAAATAACATCAAATTTTTTTTACGCACACAGCACTATTTTACGCCTCAATGTTGATATTAACAGACATATTGGTCAAATAGATTGCACATTTATGTTGTAAAAAAAACTATTTTTAATAGAAATAAACTTAATTTCAGGAAATAATTCGTTTTAATTTACATGAAATAGAAAGTAAATTATTCAACATGATTTAAGTCAAATGTTCATGAGAAGAAGTATCGTCACCATTTTGTAATAACTGACGCAAAAGTTGTTGTTGCTCATCATTTAAATTTTGGATTTGATGAAACATTTGCTCAACTGCTGATAACTGGGTATCTGGTTCTTGCAGTATTTCTGTATTTTCCAGTTCCATACCTTGCATAAGGTGGTTGTATATTTCATCAAAATTCAATGTTTCCGGCTGTAAATGGATAGTGCTCAGGTTTTTATTTTCCAGTCTGAGACATTGGTAGTGTTCTGCATTTTCCAAAAGCTCTGAACGATTACCTGTTGCAATAATTTGTACTTGAGGGAATGCTTGATTCAAGCGAGCTAAGATCATTTGTGACATTTCTGAATCTAAATAAGCATCGATATGATCAATTAATAAAATACCATCCCCCTCCAGACATGGGTATAGACTGAGTGGATTAAGTATACATAAACGGCGTACAACATCTCCAATCAATGCAACCCAACTCTTTAAAGTGTTTGAAAGTTGCTGATACATGATATTGCTATTTTTATAGCAAACCATCAGTTGTAATTTAGGCTGGTATTCAAGGTATATATCAGTGATTTCTGGGAATACCGTATTCAGTGCAGTTTTCAATGCTTTTAAACTTGGTGCATGTAATTGAGCATGCGCCTGAAATAGTGTGCTATGTAGGTCAATTCCCGATAGATCCTCAGATTCTTGATGTTGGGAACTTACAAGATGCTGAAAAAGCTGAGCTGTCTGAGCATTCTCGATATCACTTACTTCTCTAAACCATTCAAAAAAGCGAGCATAAGTGGTAAAAGGAATAGCAACGACTTCATATGCAGCATGTACCTGAAATAGGCCAGGATTATTTTTACTCAGCAGGTTGGTTTCATTTACAAACCGTTCCGAAGGATAATAAGCAATCATTGGAAGACCTTGTAGAGGGTCATGTTTTATTGCCTGCTGGTATAAATGAATCAATTGTTCCAGTTGAGTTGTTTCAACCTTGCTTAATCCCATTCCCTGTGTATTGAGCGTTTTATACAGTTTCCATGAACAGCTGGATACATCCTGGTCACGGTTATCACTATTTTCGGGGAGTTGTCCAATTTCTGCTGGAAACTTGACTGTTAGCACTATTTTGGATTGGATTGCATTATCACGGATATCCTGATCGAGCATGACGACACCAGCGGTACGCATATCTTTTAGCCGTGCTGAATACCAGGTTAAAGCCTGATAGATATTTTTTATAATTGCAGTTTTCCCAGCCGCCTGATGACCTAAAATAAGGGTCACAGGTTTACTTAAGTCAAATTCGACCTTTAAATTAGAAAAATGAAAGGTTTGAGACAAATGTATTGATTTAATTTTCATACAACACCAGTGTTTGCAGTTGTAGTTTTATGCTGAAACTTTATTTTTGATTGGTTTTTTGACTTTGAGTTGTTGAATCAAGTCATAGATATGGTGAATATTTAAGCTTACTTTAGCACGAGTACAGGCAACGTATAATAATCGTAACTCTTCATCAGTAATTTTATGTTCTAAACCATTTATTTTAAATTGATAGTCATCTTCTAAATGAACACGGTCCCATTCTAGTCCTTTGGCTTTATGCGCTGTTGAAATCACATAATCTGCTTGATCAATTGGTGTGATTTTGGCAAGTGCCTTTTTGAGTGGGTCAGTTCCATGATCATCAACCAGTTTGACTAGTGGTTTAATATCACTGCCATCATTGGTTTCACAGTATTCATGTACATCATGCCAGGAATTAAACCATGCCAACTCTGGAACGTCAGTGACACGTTTACCTTGTTTAAGCAGACTCGCAGCATCGACAAAACGGTTCAATTTAACATGATCCGCTTGTAGACTGACTTTATCTCCCTGTACTAGACCAGAAAGTAATAATTCCATGGCACGGGCATTGGTACGACATAAAATGGCATCACGCATTTTTGTATGTGGTTTGTTGACTACACTGGATTTCATGTCAGGATTGCCCATGAGAGGAACATTTTCATCTAGAGCACCAAGTAGATAATTGGCAACATCGGCAATAGCATCACCAAAACGGAATGAAGTGGTTAAACGTGACTCTGGTAGAGGCATTTGTTGCATGGCATTGATTGCACCACGCCATGCATAGATTTGTTGATGAGCATCACCAACATAGATGACCTGGGTACTTCGCTGTTTAAGCAAAATTCCCAACATGAGTGGGTCAGCATCTTGGGCTTCATCAAATAAAACATAATCTGCTGGAATAAAGGGGTCTGATAGTGCCCATAGCTTTAAGTAAATATCATGTCCAATACCCGCTTGATGATTGGGGTCGATGGATTCAAGCCAGCGTCTTTCTACTGCCCGATATAGATGATTTTGCAAAGATTCGACATCATCTGGATGTAACCAGCTTGGTGCTTGAATATGACGAGGGGCAGGGTACGCTGAGCTGGTAGAACAAAAATAACTAACTGCGTTTGCTACTAGACTTGCCAAACGGCTTGGCATCAGGACATATTTCTCATAACGCCCCCCCATCATCCGCCTGAGAGTAATCGGTTCTAAACGGTATTCTTTAGCAATAAAGCTCGGGCTTAAGCGTGGAAGACGTAATTTGTCAGTTACTCCACGTGGAACGCTACGAAAAGCCAGTGAGTGGAAAGTTCGACAGTCTACATTTCGATGAAATTTATTTTGTGCTTCTGAGGCGATGGCTTTATTAAATGCCAGATACATACCACGCCGATGGGGCATAGCATCACTGATTAACTGTAAAGTTGTGGTTTTACCTGTGCCCGCATAGGCAATCACCTTAAATGATTCACCCTTTTGTGCTTGTGCAATAGCAAAACTTTGTTCTGTAGTTGGTGTGAAAGAATTGGGCACAGTATAAAAAAATCTAAAAATAAAAGTTAATTTTGAGGAAATGAGTATAGCAAAAATATAATCGAAGCGGGGTTTTAAATCATGTACCCCTAATCCCGTATAAAAATAGTAAATCACAATTTTTTATCTTGATGATATTGCTGATTTTGTCTTCGCTGTTAAGTTTTTGTCTTTAAACTGACCTAAAAGTGTAACTTAAATGTCATGCGTGCTTTCTAGAATCTGCGGAGTAAATTTCTAAATACAAAGCAAATGGACAATTCTTATGACGAATTCAGCCAACCAACATACACGCCGTGAAGTTATAAAATGGTTAGCCAGTATTCCTTTTTTACCACTTGGGGCTATGGCAACATCAGCAGCTTTAGTCGGTTGCAATGATGATAAGGATATTGTTGTTACTCCGCCAATTAAACCTGCAAAACTAAAATCAGCGACATTTACATCAATGAATGCTCCGAAGAATGGTGAATGGGCTGCCATTGCAACTACAACAGTGACATCTAAGCTGAATGTAACTTGGGAGGATGGTTCGACTACTCCGTATACATTAGGTTATAAAACCTTTTTTCAAACCGGTAAATCAGTTGACAAACTGGGTGGTGGAAAAATTATTGCGGGTGGCTATTATGATATTCAAAACAACCCGATTATGGATAATTCTTTGCCATCGAATGTTCGTCAATTTTTTTCTGATTGCCCAGATGGAAGCTCTTTGATTAGCTTTAAACAAGCAACAGGTAAAGATTTCACAGATGCAGATAAAAAAGCATTGGGGGTAACAGGAAATCCAGTTTTTCATGTGGTTCAATTTGAATATACAACCCGTGACCAAGGTGGTAACGATATGTATGGAAAATTACCATCTCCAATTGCAATTTTGGCACTGGATCAAGATCCTAAAACAGGTCATTTAGAGCTCAGAAGATACCACAACGTTGATATGTCTAAAGTACATGGCTTATGGATTACATGCGGAGCAAGTCTTTCACCATGGGGAACTCATTTATCTAGTGAAGAATATGAGCCAGATGCATTTGGTCAAGGTATTGGTACTGATTTAGCTACTCTCAAAGCTTATAGTAAAAATTTATATGGAAATGAAAATGAAGCAAATCCGTATAATTATGGTCATTTACCTGAAATTATCGTGAATGCAGATGGTACTGGTACAGCGAAAAAGCATTATTGTCTAGGTCGTATTTCACATGAATTAATTCAGGTTATGCCTGATAATCGCACAGCGATCATGGGGGATGACTATACTAATGGTGCATTCTTTATGTTTGTTGCTGATAAAGAAAAAGATCTTTCAGCAGGAACATTATATGCTGCAAAATATACGACAACGTTAGCTGAAACTACTACTGGTAAAATCCAATGGATCAGGCTTGGTCATGCAACTAGCCAGGAAATCGATAGCTTAGTTAATAATAAAAAGATCAAGCCCGAAGATATTATGGAAAGTTTAACGACTGATCCACAAGATGCCAGTTATACTAAAGTTATTTTAAGTAAAAAAACTCTTTGGTTAAAAGTAAAGCCTGGAATGGAAACAGCAGCAGCTTTCCTAGAAACGCATCGTTATGCTGCACTTAAAGGTGCAAGTATGGCATTTACTAAAATGGAAGGTACGACTGTCAATATCAAAGATAAGGTGGCGTATTCAGCTTTAGCTAATATTCAGGATTCAATGGTGAAAGATAATGCTGCTTGGAATGCGGCTGCCAATGTTACATTTGCAAAGAAAATTTCAGCAGGTGGGATCATGGCACATGATCTAGACAAAGGACAAAGCGATTCAACAGGCACATTAATTAACAGTGAATGGGTTCCACATCAAAGCCATATGCTATTAATTGGTAAAGATATTAAGGTTAATGAAGATCCATTAGATATTGGAAATACCTCGGATCCAAACAATATTGCCAGCGCCGATAACTTAAAATTCTCAGAAACATTACGTACATTATTTATTGGTGAAGATAGTGGTAACCATGTCAATAATTACTTGTGGGCTTATAACGTTGACTCTGGAGCATTAGATCGTATTTTATCTTGTCCAGCTGCTGCAGAATCAACAGGTTTGCATGCTGTGGACTCAATCAATGGCTGGACTTATATCATGAGTAATTTCCAGCATGCAGGTGACTGGAATGATTTACACGTCAAAGTAAAAGATCAAGTCAAAGATTTTATTGATAAAGAATATAATTATCGTTTTGGTGCAGCAGTGGGTTATATCACCGCTGATCCTATTGCACCATCAATTGAAAAGAAATCTTCTTAGAGTTTTTAAGAGATAAAAAATCCCCTGATTAATCAGGGGATTTTTTTGATTTGATTTTTAAATCAGTGTTCACGATTGGCTTTTTCAACCAGACCTGACAGTCCTTGACGACGAGCCAATTCATTTAAAACAACCTGAGGGTCAATATCAAAATAACCGAGCATGACGATACTATGGAACCAGACATCAGCAACCTCATAGACTAGATCATTTCGATTATCTTCAGATTTCTCCTTATCAAAATCCTTCGCAGCAATGACTGTTTCAAAGCTTTCTTCACCAATTTTTTCTAAAATTTTATTGATGCCTTTGTGGTAAAGCTTAGCGACATAGGAGGAGTCAGGATCTGCCGATTTACGTTCCGCCATCATTTGACCTAGATAAGTCAGGACATCCACTTGTTCTGATTTAGCTGTGGAGGTAGACATGACTTGGGTATGGTGATTTTGTGATTTTCCACCATAAATCTGGTTTGGATCTTTGAGCTGGGCATCAACGATTTCCCAACCACTTTCAGTCAGCTTACGATAAAAACATGATTCACGACCTGTATGGCAGGCAATGCCTCCATGTTGTTCAATTTGTAGCACAATTACATCAGCATCACAGTCTAGACGAATTTCATAGACCGTTTGAAAATGCCCAGACTCTTCACCTTTGTGCCAAAGCTTTTGGCGAGAACGTGAATAATAAACAGCCTGCTTTTTTTCGGCAGTCAGTGCTAATGCTTCACGATTCATCCAGGCGACCATCAAGATACGACCAGTTTGATGATGTTGAGCAATGGCAGGGATTAAACCTTGTTCGTTAAATTTTACTTCATCGAGCCATCGCAGATTATTCATGAGAATTTCACCAAATTTGATTACATACGGAAAATATCAAATACGCATTGCGTACTTGTTTTATAGTTTACGGTATTCGGTCACTTTTCGGGAAATATTCTTTAGTCAATTTTGGCATCATGGAAAGATAAATATTCACGCTCTTTATGGGGTGATGTTGCTATTTCAGCAAAATTAAGTTGCGTAAACATACCTGTTTTAAGCCCTGAGATAGTGATAGCCATTTCTTTACGAAAATATGGAATACGATACATCCATGTAAATGTAATATCCCGTAAAGGACCTGCCCAAAAATGATGAGACTGGTAAAGTGGTGTTAAAAGTCTGCTCAAAAATTGATAAAAATTGGTAGATGATTGACGAGTTGAATGATAATTTTTCCATAGTTTTACGAAATCAATTTGTTCATGCTTTCTGGCTTGGGCGGCGGCTTGACCAAGTGCCCAAGCATCAAGGAGTGCCATATTCGCTCCTTGCCCAAGCTGCGGACTCATTGCATGAGCGGCATCACCAATGACACCTATACGGCCTTGACCAAATTTAGACATAACAACATCACGATATTCAGCAGAAAGCCATTGTTGATTGTATTTATTGTGCTCTAGAACGCTTTCTAACCAGTCCGCGGCTGGTTTCCAGCGTTTTGCGACATCGTTTAACCAGTCCTTTTTTTGTATTTTCATGAGTCAAAAAGGTTTTTAGATCATTGGCTGGTAAGCTCCAGAAAACACTGGAAAGTCGTTGAGTCGGTTCATCTGGAATAGCTCCAGTGGGCATAATCCCCATCATGATTTGAGAGCGATCATAGAATTGATGCAAAATCTGTGGATTTAAAGAGAGACACTCTGGAACAATATTCCACACAGCACCCCATGGGTATGCTTTATCAATTTTGACCCATGGTTTCGGTCTTAGGGTGCTCCGAGCACCATTGGCAATAATTGCAGCATCAAAACGCGTTTCAAACTTCAAGTCCCCATATAAACCTGATATTCTGACTTCCTGTAATTGTTCCTGAATATTTTCAATTGAATGATTGAAGCGCCAACTCACCAAATCGGAATATTGCTCCAAACCAGTTTGCAATACATGGCATAAGGTTGAGCGATGAATTCCAAGACCAAAATAATGTTGATGTGCCTGTTTATAATGACTGTTGATCAAAAGTCTACCATCTGCAAGCTGGCCTTCTAACCCTGTAACATAAGCACCTAATTTGAGCGCATGATCCAAGATACCCAAATGCTCAAATACTGCTAAACCAGAGGGTTGTAATAATAGCCCAGCACCTACGGGTTCGAGTTTGCTGACTTTTTCAAAAATAGTGACTCTGATATTTTGTCGAGCTAATAAAATGGCTGTGGCTAAACCAGCTGTTCCAGCTCCAATTATGGCAAAATGCGGTGTTTTCATATTTATTATTAAAGTCTTTAATAGCTTAATAATGTAGCAGATAATTTCATTGTCGCATTATTCTTATTTTCTATGGATTCGTACAGCTTTTTAAGTTATTTATCAACTAATTTAATATATTTTTCGAGGACTATTTTGTCCAGAATAATATAAACACCAAGGCATCCATGCCCAATATCAGGAATCACATTTTCAATGGGATGATTTTACAAATCCTGTATGACTTCACTAAGTCTTTGCTTTTCGACCAGCTCTAAAAACTCATCCCCCATACGCTGGCTTTCAGCAATACATTGATTCCAGATTTGAATACGTTTTTTCTGGTCCAGTCCTTTTTCTACAAAATCATTTCGGTCAGGTAAACGACCTAAAGGCAATGTCTTAAGAAATTCTTGTGAAGGAGAAATGAGTAAAGTACGGTCTTGGTTACTGGAGTTCGCTTTACGCCATTTTACTAATTTATCAAACCATCCTGGTGTGATGTGATCGGTAAAATGAGGATAAAGTACAATGCCTTTACTTTGATATGGCAGGTCTATGTGATAATCAATCAATCCGCCATCCCGATAAACACCATTGGGTGCTCCCTGAATGTTTGAAATCCCAGACATTGCAAATGGAATAGACGCCGAAGCCATGAGCCAGTCTTCCACGTTATTTTCGAGTAACGGAAAATAATGAGTGTGAAAACCATCATCTGCTATTTTAAACTGTTGTCCATTTTCTGGCTGGGCAACAACCCGTTGCATGAATAAGCCACTTTTGGGGCGTGATATTGCATTTGTACCGATGATGCCTAGGATTGCTGCTGCAAGTGCCAGTTTCTTATCGCTTTGCATCAGGTTCTGTGATTTTACAGCTAGAACTGTCAGATGATAATCAGGGTGATTCAATATGTGGTTTTCTTTACCCTGAATAAGCCCCTGTAGCATATTTCTACAAATATCACTGACTTCTTGAGCTGTTATATTTTTTTGAAAATACAGGTTGGTGTAAAGCTCTGCCAAGCGTTCAGTACCTTGTTTTGCTCCCCAGGCCAAAATACTGGCAAATCTCCAGCTTCCAATTGAAGAGCCAATAACTGTTCTGTGTATTTTTTCTCTTTCTAGAAAATCTCCAAAAATTGCCTGATCTAGACCTTGAATACCAATACCTTTGGGACCACCAGCTGCACCAGGAATAACATCTACCTGAGCAGGACGTAATCCATCGTTCAAAATCAATTTTTTCGCAAGATTTCCAGCTTTGATATTTAGGCTAGAAGGATGTTTTTTAAGAATTTGCGTCATGGTCAATCAATTAACAAATGCAGAGATGCTTGTTATTGTATTTGGGAACTGCAAATGGACAATGGCGTGAAATATCGAGATGTGACTGAGAAGTCAATAAAAATCTGCCGCTTTATCAATTATAACGACAGATTGATCAAAGTTTACTGAAACTGTTTAATGCAATTATTTCATCACTCGCCAAAGCGACACAAATCCAGCCAATATAATTAAAATAACCGAAACAAACCAAGGTGCAATAATTGCAATGGATAAAAGAATTGCAATCATACTACCAAAAATCCAGTTACTACGTTGCTGGGTCTCGATTTGCATACGTAAACTTTGTAATTCTCTGAGTTGCTTATCATGCCAGGCAGATTGATTTTTCAACCCATTCAAACTGTCAATCATTAAACTTGGTAAATCCTGTGCACCTAATAGCAGATCAGGTACTTGCTGACCGATTTCTTTTAGATTCTTGACTGGATTCATGTTGGATTTAACCCATTCTGTCAAAATAGGTTTGGCTAGTTTCCAGATATCTAACTGCGGATATAAATCTGTACCTAACCCTTCGACATGAACCAATGTTTTGAGTAACAACATGAGTTGTGGTGGGATTTCCAAATGAAAACGACGGGCAATATCCATGACTTGTAGCAAAATACCTGCAAAGTCAAGTTGATCCATTGGTTTTGATACCATAGGACCTACAGTCCGACGCATTTCACGAGCTAAAGCATCCTGATCTGTGCCTGGTGGAATCCATCCGGCCTGATGTACGATCTGGATGAGTTGCATAAAGTTGCTATTCATTACAGCAAGCAACATACGCGCAACAGTCATTTGATCCTGTTTGGAAAGCTCTCCCATGATTGCACAATCCAGAGCAATAAAGCGCGGATTACTTGGGTTGATAGTCTCGACAAAGACATTACCCGGATGCATATCAGCATGGAAAAAATTGTCGCGAAAGACTTGAGTAAAGAATATTGTTAATCCACGTTCTGCAAGTAATGCACGATCCATTCCCAAACGGTCGAAAGTTTCAGTATCAGAAATCGGGACGCCCGTAATGCGCTCAGCGACCATCACATCAGTACTGTCCATATATACTTCTGGAACATACATCATGCTGGAGCCTGTAAAATAATGGCGCATACGACGGGTATTATCCGCTTCTAGGCTTAAATCCAGTTCATTTAAAATGATTTGACGATAGTCTTGAATGATTTCATTTAAATGTAAGGCCCGTGCGGCTTCAATGCGATTTTCTAAGGTATTGCCTAACCATGTCAGGATTTCAAAGTCCTGTAAAATCTGACTACGAATATTTGGACGTGTAACTTTTACAATAACTTCACGGCCATCATGTAATGCTGCTGTATGTACTTGAGCAATAGATGCAGCAGCAAGTGGCTGCTCATCAAAACGGGCGAAAAGTGTGTTTACATCTGCTTTTAATGACTGCTGAATACGTGTTTTCAGAACATCAACATCGTAAGGTTTAACACGATCTTGTAATAAAACCAACTGAGAAAGAATTTCAGGTGGAATCAAGTCACGTCGGGTAGAAAGTAGTTGACCAAGTTTGATTGCAAGAGGTCCCATATCTTCTAAAGCTTGTTTGAGCTTTAGAGGATTCTTGCGTTCACGACTAGACCATGCTGCTGGATGCATTCGTATTAAACTCAATGCATGCCGAGCTTTGATCGGTAATTCTTCCGCAGGGACTAACGTGTCAAGTCTATAGTGCGCAGCAATACGCCAGAGTTCAAGTAAACGTGTAATATGCGGAATCATAAAATTATTACCTAATCTTGAACCGGGTTGAGCTTGGCTTGAAGTGCTTTCACTTTAGCTTCAAGTCGGTCAACTTCTTGGTTGAGTTTTCGTGTTTCTTTATTTAAGTCATCCATTTGCCAGCGTGGGGCAAATAAGCCACTATCTTCTTTGAGAAAATCTTCTGCAAAGAAAGCATGGCTTTGAAGAGAGCGTTTTATATGTTTGGGTGCGAGCTGGATTTTGCCAATTTCATGCGCCAATGCGGGACCAATCCATGGGCTAAGATGTGATGCCAGATCGGGCTCAGCTTGCTGGATAATGTGCTGGATATCCTGTAACAGGTGATAATCACCTTCGAGGGGGATATTTCCTATATCATCAGCCAACAATAATTTCAGAAGTGCCACGATATTTTTGACATGTAAGGTCGCTGTGGCATCAGTGATCAAGTTATTTTTATCGAAAGGACGCTGTTCGAAAATGGAGTGCTGATTTTCATTTTGTCCTGTAACGGTTGGTTCGAGCCGAACTTTATTTTCATCAAAGAATATATCTACAGAAAGCTGTGGCGAGTCGATCACGACACGCAGCATTTTGCCTTGTAATTGATTAAGCTGAACGCGAGTAATTGCATCCAGATCAATAATATGATGAATGATTCGTTCAACTGCACCAAGTGCAAGAATCGACCACATAGGGAGAAACCTTATAGTTTAAAACCACGATGCACGGCAACAATCCCACCTGTCAGATTGTGGTAGTCACAGTTTTGGAAACCAGCGTGTTCCATCATCCCTTTTAGTGTACGTTGGTCTGGATGCATGCGAATGGATTCAGCCAAATATTTATAGCTTTCTGAATCATTCGCCACAATTTTACCCATGATTGGTAAAGCTGTGAAAGAGTATAAGTCGTAAAGTTTTGAAAATGGTTCAAAAACAGGTTTGGAAAACTCTAAAATAAGTAAGCGACCACCTGGTTTAAGTACACGATACATTGCTTCAAGAGCGGCATCTTTGTCTGTGACATTGCGAAGACCGAAACTGATTGTGACGAGGTCGAAACTATTGTCTGCAAAAGGTTCTAGTGTTTCTGCATTTGCTAAAACGAAATCAACATTGGTACAACCAGCATCAATCAGGCGGTCTCGACCAACGTTTAACATAGACTCATTGATATCAGAAAGGACGACATGACCTTGAGGTCCGACTTCACGACTAAAGACTTTAGCTAAGTCACCAGTACCACCAGCAATATCCAGAACATGTTGACCACGACGTACACCAGACATGTTGATTGCAAAGCGTTTCCATAAGCGGTGGATACCAAATGACATCAGGTCATTCATAATGTCGTATTTACTCGCTACAGAGTGAAATACTTCTGCCACTTTTTGCGCTTTTTCTTCACTGTTTATCGTTTGATAACCAAAGTGGGTTGTTGCACCGACATTACCAGTGTTCGCACCTTTAGGTAAATTGTATTTAGGAATGGCACCAGAAACCGAAGAGTCTGTAGCAGCATGTTGTAGTGATTGTTGCTGACCTTGAGGAGCACCTTGTGGTAATGGTTCAGATAAGAAAGGACTTGTAGTGTCTGTTTTAGTTGCCAAACCTTTAGGTTGGGAAGGCTTTTGGTTTTCATTAGACATGAGTCACTCCTGAACACAAAATAAGAAAAATCTCGCAATTATTGCATGATGACAGATTCTAGTCAGTTTTTCAGCGGTCATCATGCATTTAATATGAATAATATACAGAAAATAAAAAAAATTGTCGGACTTCATTTTCTGTGGCTAAATATTATCCAGAATAAAGTTCAAACTCTAAAAGGGTTTTCTTTTCCAGAATGAACATTGTTAACAATACGGCGTTCTTCAACTGTAAATGTTTTTATAAATTGTGCTGCAGATTTTAGAGGTTTCATTGCTACGAAACCCTCCCCAATAAATTCATACATTAAATCGAAATTATATTTATGAGCTGCACCTTTACACATTTTAAAAGCAGTATACATGATAAAGGAACGCATATATTTATCTAGACTTTCGCCCAATTCATCCAGTAAGTCAAGCTGCTTATAGCGAGCATCTGCCTGATCTAGTTTGATAAAGGTCTGACGCATGATTTCGTCATTGAGTGGCGTATTGGCTGGATAGTCTTTTAACAGTTGTTGGGCGACTTCTTCATCCAGTTGCATGGCGAGTAAAGCTAACCCTACAGATTTCAGACCTGTTCTGATCGCATTTTCCGGGATAATTTTTTCGGCTTTATGCGCGTATTTTAGGAGACGTTCAATTTGTATAGCTAGAGGATCAAAATCAGGTCCTCCATATAACCTGTTCATAAAATATTGTGCCATCAATTCATGGCGAGGTTGCTGGAAAAAATCCTGATGGGTATGCTGGATACGTTGTTTAAGCCAACTTTGTACCTCACGTAAACGTTGATTAAGTACAGGGTCTTGATGATAGTTTAGTTGTTTATATTGTTCTAAAAGTTGATCAAGTTGGGCGAGCTTTGACATCGGGTAACTCAAAATCAGATATACATATGAGGAGCATAGTAATACTTATACTGAAGGGCTATGACGAAAATGTGTTTAAATTGCTAAAAAAACGTCAGTTGAGTATGAAAATGAGAAAATATAGACATAAATTCAACAGGCTGTTTTTAAAATCCTGTTTATACTGTTGAAAAGTTGATAAAAAAAGAGAAAAAAATGTCTGAAAAGAATGACACTTTTAAATTAATTGATCCTGAACAATTAAGTGTGGAACTCATCGAGGCACAATATGCGTTAAAGGACTCTCGAGGAAAAGAAAATGCAAAAAGTCTGGTCATTTTAGTCAGTGGCATTGAACTCGCTGGTAAAGGTGAGGCCGTAAAACAATTACGGGAATGGGTTGACCCTCGCTATTTACATGTAAAAGCTGATCCAGCTTATTTATTTACTGCAAACAGAACTTTCTGGCAGCCTTATGCTCGGGATATCCCTGCTGAGGGGGAAATGTTGGTGATGTTCAGTAACTGGTATAGTGATTTACTTGCGACAGCATTGAATGAATCTGAACCTATGGACGACACTTCGTTCGATGCTTATATCAAAGATATGCAAGAGTTTGAGCAAGATTTGAAAAATAATCATGTTGATGTTATCAAGGTCTGGTTTGATTTGTCTTGGAAATCACTGCAAAAGCGCTTGGATAAAATGGATCCTTCTGAGCAATGCTGGCATAAATTACATGGTCTGGATTGGCGAAATAAAAAGCAATACGATGCTGTGCAAAAGTTACGTAAAAGGTTTACAGATGACTGGTATCTGGTTGACTGTGAAAGTGAAGAAGCTCGTGATCAACAGTTTGCGCAGTATATTTTAAAGCATTTGAAAGAGTTGCCAGTACATCCAACTCAATCAATATTGGAATGGCAACAAGCCGAAGTTCCGGAACAGTTGCTCAATCCATCTAATGAAAAGACCGATAAAGATGTTTATAAAGAAGAAATGAAAAAGCTGACTGCAAAAGTTGCAGAAGCACTCCGTTTTGATGGACGACAAGTTGTACTCGCTTTTGAAGGGATGGATGCAGCAGGAAAAGGTGGTTCTATTAAGCGTATCGTGAAAAAGCTTGACCCCCGTGAATATGGTATTTTTCCTATTTCCGCACCAGAAAAATTTGAGTTGGCACGCCCCTATTTATGGCGTTTTTGGACTAAATTAAATGAGGAAACCATTTCTATTTTTGATCGGAGCTGGTACGGACGGGTTCTGGTTGAACGTATTGAAGGATTTGCATCAGAGGTTGAATGGCAACGGGCTTACGAAGAAATTAATCGTTTTGAAAAAAATTTGAATAATAGTAAGACCGTGGTGATCAAGTTCTGGTTAGCGATTAGTAAAGATGAGCAAGAAGCACGTTTTAAATCACGTGAGGAATTGCCATATAAACAATATAAAATTACACCTGATGATTGGCGTAATCGTGAGCATTGGGATGATTATCTGGATGCTGCTGCTGATATGCTGCAAAGAACCAGCACATCTTATGCACCGTGGCATGTGATTTCAACGAATGACAAATACACTGCGCGGCTGGAAGTATTAAGAAGTATTTTAAAACAATTAGAGGCAGATTAATCTGCCTCTGTAGATTGTCAGTTAAACCTTAACTGACAATTTTTAAGCTTTGTTTATTTTGAATCTGTTTAGCCAGTTTATAACATTCTTCAACATGGGCTTCTGCGACTTTCTTCATCACGATGTAGCCCATACCTGCAGCAACAATTTGACCACCTATAGGAATAAATTTGGTCACTTGTTTGGTGATGACTTTGGTTGCAACATTATCCAATGTTTTTTTAACAGCAGTACGAGCAACAACAAAACCTGAAAACTCAAATCCACGTTTACGCAGTTCACTCCAGTGAATTTCTTTGGTTTTAGGATCATATACTGTAATTTGATCTGGTGCTAAACCAAATCTGGCACTAATTTCGGGAATTAGAATAGATAAAATACCGACGTCAATGACCACATCAAAAAAAGGAATCGGAATGATTGCAGCGCCTGCTGAAACATAGGCACGTTTTTTGACCATGTTTAAACATTCTTCTCGGACTTGTTCTAAATTCAAACTTGGATCAATTGATTCTGGCAGTTTATCAATTTTCATAAAGTACCTGTTTTCAAACTCGTTATAATATTTTTGATTATGCACATTTCCAATAGACAGTGTAAATTGAAGTGCATTAAACATTCCATCTTGTGTAAAAGTGACATAGTCTGTTTGAGATGTATAGTAATCTTTCTTTATTTTTTTGTGCACTGGTTCTAATAAAAGCTGAGGGTATATGGGGATTCATGTAATTCAAAGCCAGCGGATTGATGTGCTGGTTCAAGGTGTTTTGCAAAGTATCGCAACACCATCCTCTCATCCTTTCGATGTTTTAAAGACACAGCATTTTATTGTCCCAAGTCCCGCAGTACAGGAATGGCTTACCCAGAAGATTTCCGAGATTCAGGGAATTAGTGCAAATACGCTATTTCACCAGCGTATCCGTGGTTTTCAATGGTATGCCTATCAACAAGTTCTGGAAAATAAGGATAAAGTACGTAAGGCGAATATTCCACGTTTGATCATGAAATGGAGAATTTATCAAACTCTGAAACCATTTATTGAAGCTGAACATTTTGATCTGGCAGCAGAACATCCATTATTTTCGATTATTCAACGGATTTATGATAGTGCAGACCGGTTAGAGCAAGGCCTGGAAAAACAACAAAAAAAACAAAGTATGTTGTATTGGGTGGCAGAGCAAGTTTCTAAATTGTTTAGTAACTATATGATTTATCGTGGAGAGTGCACAAAGAAATGCGAGGGAGATTGCCATTGTGCTACCAACTGGTTAAGTCGCTGGGGGCAAAATCAGGCGCTGGATATAGAAAACTTATTTTTTAAAACCAATTCTGACGTTTCAGCATTTCATTTAAATCAGGCACAGGCTTTGGAGTCTTGGCAGCGTTGGCTCTGGCAACAGAGTTTTCATCAGGATTATTTGGAAATTCAAAATATTGATCGAGAATTTTGGCAAATGCTGGATCATCCAGATACTCAGGTTCAAGCGCTAAAACAACTCCCTAAACAAGTGGTCATTTTTACCGTTCTAGATTTGCCACCTAGCCAGTTACATTTTCTACGTCGTTTAGGGCAGTATATAGAAGTTCTGATTTTGCATTATAACCCTTCTCAGGAGTATTGGGCTGACAGTGTCGACCCGAACTGGAAGAAACAGTACGATTTAGGGGTGAAAGAACGTTTTATTGCTAAAAACCCCAATGCATCAGATCAGGAAATTGATCAATTTTTTCAAGAGTTCACCTTAAATTTTAATGCGGAAATACGTGAGTCTCGTCATCCACTTTTAACCCGTTTTGGTAAACAGGCGCGTGATCATTTTTCCATTTTGTCTCATCTTTCTTCTGGTGAAGAAGGGCAATGGGTTGATGCTTTTGTTGATGAGTTCCCTGAACATTTACTTGGTAAATTACAGTCTGATATTTTGTATCTGGTCGAGCCAGAACCGCATGCATATTCATTAAAAAAACAGGATGATTCAATACAAATTCATGTCTGCCATTCTACACAGCGTCAGCTTGAAGTTCTAAAAGAGCAGTTGATCCATTGGTTATCTAAAAATACTGTTGATCACTCGCATAAACCTCATGATGTTTTAGTTCTTGTTCCAAATTTAAAAGAAATCGAACCCCTGATTCGTAGTGTATTTCCGAGTTCTGGCAATGCTCAAGGAGTGCATTTGCCTGTAAAAATCGCAGGTGTGACTCAACTGGATGCCAATAATGCCTGGCGTGCTATTTTGGGGCGTATACAACTGGTACAAGGTCGATTTACAGTAGAAGATTTTGCAGACTGGCTTAATCTCAGTGCTACACAACTTCGTTATGCACTTGATGTTTCTGCATCACAAAGAATGGTTCAACTGTTGGTCAATGCGGGTTTTAAGCGTGGTTTAAATCCTGAACATTTAAAACAGAGTTTAAGTGAAAATGACGAAGATTTTCGCTTTAGCTTTAAATATGCGCTGGATCGTTTGGCATTAGGCATTGCCATACCTGAACATGCTGTTTTTGAAGATACCTTAAGTTATGATTCGGTGTTGCCAAGTGATTTTGAATTGATTGCAAAGTTGATTGATATTTATAAGGATTTTTCAGCACGTCAGAACTGGTTGATTTGGCATGAAATATATCCTGCACCTCGTTCGACAGAAAGCTGGATTAAACAATTATTTGATGATATTTCCGAGTTTGAACAGGCTGGGGTTGAATCATTAAAAACTGTTCGTGAGATTGTAAAAAAGCAGGAACGGATGCTGACACTTTCTTATAATTATGAAAATCAGGGGCAAGGTGATCTTAAATATATTCATTTACCTTTACCTTATTTGTTGCAGGAAATTCAAAATACTCTAGACAGTCAGATTGAACAGGCTATACCAACAGGACAGATCACTTTTAGCCAGATTGGGCAAATACGACCTATCCCTTACAAATTGATTGTCATGTTAAATCTGGATAGCGGTAAGTTTCCAAGTCGCAATCAGCATTTACCTTTTGATTTAATGCAATTGTTACGTCCTCAGTTAGGTGATCGTTCTCGTTTGGAAGATGATCAGGGAGCGTTTCTTGATGCATTATTACTGGCTCAGGAAAATTTATGGTTATTCTATAATGGCTTCGATGTGAATGATGGTGAAGTTCGTGAACCATCAAGTGTTCTTCAGGAGCTGATCAATCACATTGCTTTGATTAGCCGATCTGACGATGAGGATGTAATCATAGACCAGCGAGTGTCTTTAGAGGGGATAGAAGTTCCAGCCCAGATTGTGAACCTTTATCATTTACACCCATTACAGCCATTTGATCCAGTTGGGTTTGAATCAAATGAAATTGTACGTTATCAGGATCAGTGGTTTACCATTGCGTCACAAATAAGACAACAAAATGGGCAACGTGAAGCCTGGGTGAACACGCTTTATGCTACAAATCAGGAACAGATCAATGTACTCGATGCTGGGCAATGGATTTTAGATATTACATTTCCTGCACGTTTATATCTAAAAACACTAGGGGTAGAAAATTTAAGTCCAAATGATTTACCTATACAGAATGAACCATTGGTTCTGGATGGTTTGGGGCGTTATAACATTCGAGATTTCTTACAGAACGCAAATGAAATATCCAATACAACTATTATGGAAAGGCAGCTGGAAGACCAGCTTCCTGTAGGCAAAGTCAGACCAGCGGCTTTACGAATGAGTCTGGTAGAGCAACAAGCTTTGCAATCCAGATTGCATTTATATGCAACTGAGGTAACCCAGATTACCCAAAGGCAGTGGCGATATACTGATGATTTAACTTTAAATATTATTGTACCTAAAAATCCTGATCAGGATTGGATCAGTGTAGATGCCTCTAGCAGTCGTGCTAAGCGCAGAACTAAAGCTTGGCTAGAATATTTAATTTGGCTTGCTTATTTAAATCTGGATGATGAACAATCTGCAAAGTTAAGACGTATTGCAATTTTTAGTGATCATACGGTCATTAGTGAAGGCTTGACCTCAAAGCAAGCGCAACAGTATCTGTCTGCATGGTTTAAGGCTTATGAATATGCGCAAAAACAACCTCTGGTTTTGCCTGCAGCATTATTGTTACAACTTGCAGAAAAGGGCAAGAGTCTTGAATGGGAAATGGATGAGCATGGGCATCAGCACATCCAAAACTTTAATGATCTGATCAAGGAATGGGACAAAAGTGATGCCTATTTAAATTATTCCTTGCAGGATATGGAGTGGAGTAAACATCACCGCGATTGGCAGTTTATTTTACAGGAACAGGATGCAAGAGCACTGTTACAACATGCCTGTGATGCATTTTCATATGCTTTATATCAGCCTATTTATCAATATCAGTACGTGCCTGAGGAATAAGACATGAGTCAAGATAAAGTGTCTATTCAACCGATTTCAGACATGCATTTTTCAGGGCTACACTGGATTGAAGCATCTGCTGGAACAGGTAAAACCTATACACTATCAAGTTTGATGGTACGCATTTTACTTGAACAATATTTACCGAAACAGGTGATTGCAACGACATTCACTCGGGCTGCCGCCGCTGAGCTAAAAGCCAGAATACGTGCCAGATTGATTGAAACATATCGTTATTTTGATACTAAACGAGAGCAGACAGAGCAGGAAAATTTAAATCAGGCAGCACAAGAGTCTGATCCTTTATTTGCAAAAGTATTAACAGTTTTTGCTACACGTGTTGCATATGCCTGTGAACGATTAAAACTGGTGATTGATCAGCTGGATGAGCTTTTTGTTGGAACGCTGGACAGTTTTAGTCAAAAATTACTTCGAGAGTTTGCTTTTGAAAGTGGCAAAATTGAACGTGCAGAAATTACCGAAGATGCAAAAAAATATACTTTACAGCTTATTCATGACATTTTACGTGAGTGGATTCAATCACAACCACAAGATGTGATCAGTCATTTGGTTTTTACTGGAGTTCTGCGCGATGTTGATTATTATGCCGATACTGTGGAGCAAAGCCTGAATTTTGCCTCTGCCAGCTTTGTAGAACCACAGTTTACAGCATTGGATATACAAACATTTGAACAGGCTATATTACAGTTGGCAGAGATTGATGTCGTAGAATTAAAAAACCTGGAACCCTATTATTTACTGGATGGCGCATATTATAAAAATATCAATGGGACAAAATTTAGAAATGGAAGATTCAACCGTATTTTTACTAAAAGCCTTCCGCTCATTATTCAAAATATCAAGGAATTTGGTAGTCAGGGTTATTTGAGCCAGAATTTGTCCCAAGCAAAAGAAGACTTGGCGACCTTGATCAAGGTGTTGAATGAAGAGCAGATTTTTAAAAAAGCAGCGAGTGAAGATACTCAGCATCAGTTTTACCAACATGTATTTATTAAAAAGTTAGTTCAACTATTTCCGTTTATTCAATCTTTTGAAAATCAGTTGGATGCGGTTGATAGCTATTTAAAATTTTATATTGCCAAAGAAGTGAAAAAACGTTTGCCACAAGTGTTGCAGCAAAAGGGTGAAACGACATTTTCCCAACAGATCCGTACACTCTCTGAAGCCCTGCAAAATGAACAAGGGCAACGTTTCGCTGCATTTGTACATGCACGTTACCCTCTGATACTGGTGGATGAGTTTCAGGATACCAACCAAGATCAAGATGATATGCTGGCGCAAATTTGGCGACATCCAAGTCGTGTCAAGGCAGGTTGCATGATCATGGTCGGAGATCGTAAACAGGCGATTTACGGCTTTCGCGGTGGTGATATGTTAACTTTCTTGAAAGCTCATCAGGATGTATTTGGCAAAGAAGGTCACGCTTATAATCTGGTTTATAACCATCGTTCAGTCAAGCCTATGGTTGAGGTTGTTGATGCTTTATTTCAAAGACAACCTGATTTTGGTGAGCAAGTTTTTTACACACCTGTTCAGGCAGGTCCTAGGTCACATCCAGATTTGATCGATCATGGCAATATCAATCCTTTTCCTTTGCGTTGGATATACCTCACTGACAAAAATACTGAAGCAGAACAGGTTGCATGGAAAATCAGAGAACTTTTAAATCAGAGTGTCTCAGGTCAACTGTATTTTACTGAGAAATCAGGAAAACGTAGTTTAGATGAAAGTGATATTGCGATTTTATCGAAAAATCATGCAGGACTGGATAATGCTCAACGTGCTTTGGAAAGCTTGGGTATACGGGTCAACCGTCCTGCGAAAAAGAGTGTTTTTGATCATCAGATTGCTAAAGATGTAGGGGCTGTATTGACAGCAATATTGCATCCATTTGATGAAGCAAAAATTAAAAGAGCATTATTGAGCCGTTTATTAGGCTTTGATTTGCAGCAGTTGTTAGATCTGGAGTCACATGCAGATGGTTTAAGCCACTATATTGCAAAATTTGATGAGATTAGAGAACTCTGGTTACAACAGGGTTTTTTATCAGCATGGCAAAGCTGTTTAAATGAGTTTCAGATCTGGCGAAAACTGGTCGAGAAGTCTAGTCGTGATAATGAACGTGCTGTGGTGAATCTTCGCCATTTGACAGAAGTTCTATCACAACATAGTGAACATTATCAGGGTGCGCAAAATCTGTATCACTGGTATCTGAAACAGTTACAGTCTCCGAGTGAACGTGATTGGGAGTTAGAGAGAAAACTGTCCAGTGAGGCTGGTGTTCAACTGATGACGATTCACCAGTCTAAAGGGCTTGAGTTTAAGTTTGTATTTTTATTGGGAGCAGATGCTGCATTTAGTGAAAAAAATAAAACCCTGAACTTTTCAACTGTGCAGCAACACAATCCATCATCAGGAAAAAATGAAGTTCAGCGGATAGTCGCAGTTAATGATAAAAATACCTTAAAGCCTGAGGACATACAGCAGCATAATGAGCGGGCCGCAGCAGAACAGCATCGTCTCTGGTACGTTGCACTCACACGCGCCAGCTATCGAGTATACGCCATGATGAGTGATCTTGAGGGTAAGTCAAATACAGCATTGGCATTCTGGAAAAATGTAGCAGGCGGGTTTGTACATGATTATAGCTGTCATGAGGCATTATTACTTGAGCGACCACAAAAAATTGAATCTCAAAAGCTGGAACATTATACAGAATTATATGCCAGGACATTTCCAGTTGAACGCTTTTATCCACGAGGAAAAACCAGTTTTAGTTACCTTGCCCAGCATTTAACTCGCCGTCAAATTCAGGATGCTTTAGCCGAAGCAAACTATACGATGGAAAGTGCTGAAGATGAAATCAATCTGGATATACCGATCATTGAAAATGTTACCCAACCTATAGACTGGATCAAAGCAAATTTTCCTATGGGGACTATGGCAGGGAATTTTTTACATGAAATTTTTGAGCATATTGATTTTCAAGACTCCAAAAACTGGCATGTTGAAATTCATCGACGATTTAAAAATACCTATCCTGCACTTTGGAATGAATTGATTGAAAAATATCAGTCAGCTTTTCCAGAAGAGCAACAGGTGGAAGAACATTTGATCTCACTTGTTGCATCTTGGCTACAGGATATTTTAACTACGCCGATTCAAAATGATTTTTGCTTAAATCAACTCGACAACAACCAACGTCTAGCTGAGTTTCCATTTTATTTGGCACTGTCAGACCGTGTTCTGGCAACACAACGGATTCATCAGCTTTTTGATGAGTATGGCATTGATATGCCTGATTTTAAGGAAAGTTTCTCTGCACGCTATTTGAATGGCTCAATCGATTTATTGTTTTATGATGGACATCAATATCATATCGCTGATTATAAAAGTAATTTTTTAGGTACAGATCAGCTTAACTATACATCTGAAGAAATCAAAGCCAGCATGTCACATTCTAGTTATTGGTTACAAGCTGCATTATATCTGGTTGCTTTGCATCGCTATTTAAAAGTTCAGTTAGCTGATTACCAGATAGAACGGGATTTGGGTGGAGCAACATATTTATATTTGAGAGGGATGAATACCCAGCCTGATCAAGGATATTTTTACTGGAAACCCGAAACTGAATTCATCTTGAGACTTGATGCAGTTTTAGGATATTTGCATGAGGATAAAATGAGTGAAGTTATATGAATATTTGAGTGAAGTTATTTAAAATTAAAGTGTTAGTTTGTGGATAAATATGTTGAAAACGTTGTAGATAACTCTGAGGATAAGTGTGTGGAAAATATACAGCAACTTGAAAGTCAGATCCCGGAATGGATACAGACATGGAGTGATTACATTTTAAAGGGTTATCCACATAGTGAAAAATCGCATGATCAAGCACTTGAACTGATACAAGAAATTTTGATGGCAATGCTAAATGGTGATAGCTGTATCGAACGCGAAAATAAAAATATTAATGTGCTAGAAAGTCATGTGATTGCGGACACAATTGCTGAAACAACAGTTGCACCATTTGTATATGATGATAAATATTTATATCTATACCGTTATTGGCATTTAGAACAGAGTCTTGCAACTCAGGTTGCCCGATTAAAATTACAGAGAATACCAGCAATTGATATCTCAGGATTTGAGCATTTACTTGAAGACCAGCACCAAAAGTCTGCAATGAATATGGTGGCAAAGCACGCTTTGAATATTATTACAGGTGGACCTGGTACAGGAAAGACTTATACACTTGCCCGGATCATTGCTGTATTGAATCAGGCAATACCTGATATACGAATTGCTATGGCTGCTCCAACGGGAAAGGCTGCACAGCGTATGAAAGAAGCATTACAAAATTCTTTTGATGATCCTAAATTGAATGAAATGGGGCTGGTTTCTGATCGTTTAAAAAATCAGGAAACCTTGACTATCCATCGTTTGTTGGGCTTAGGTCATCAGCAAAAACCACGCTTTCATGCTAAACAGCAATTACCATTTGATGTGATTGTAATTGATGAAGCTTCCATGCTGGATTTGAATCTGGCAACGTTGCTTTTCAATGCTGTACCAGAAAATTGTCGGCTCATTTTGTTGGGAGATGCACATCAGTTAGCTTCTGTTGATGTTGGTTCTGTATTGGCTGATCTCGGTGAAGTCCCTGCTTTGCAAGAAAACAGGGTAAATCTATTGACGAGTCGGAGATTTAAAGAGGGAGCATTGATTGGGAAAATGGCAAAGTTTATTCAGCAGTCTGAAAATTCTTTGCCAGATACGACTGAACTACTCACAAACTTTGGTGTGCAGGTTGTTGTTCCTTCGGATATTGAACCTATTGTTATTCAACCCGAGATGTCAGACATCATTCAGCTTGAATACCTTCCAGAGACAATCAAAATTTCAGATTTACCCGAATATTACCAAAAATTGAGTTATGGATTTTTAAATTATTTTGATGTACTACAAAGTTATTTAAATACGGAAGATTTTACTGAAAAACATAAGGATGTGGTTAAAGCATTTGATCAATATCGAATTTTAACTGCAATTCATCATGGTGCTTTTGGACTGGAAAGCTTAAATCATGAGATGGAGAAAGTGTTGTTTCAAAGGTTACCACGTCTGGTTAAACAGGGAGATTGGTATATTGGGCGTCCTGTGATGATGAGCTATAACGATTATCAGCTAGGTCTTTCCAATGGTGATATCGGGATTTGCTTTAAACATCGAACTCAATCAGGACAGTTTGAAGTTTATTTTCCAAGTTTAGATAAGTGGGTTAGTGCAGCACGCTTACCCAAAAATATTCAGACAGCTTTTGCTTTGACGATTCATAAATCCCAGGGCTCAGAGTTTAGTCATACTGCTGTTGTTCTGGATTCGGCGGCAACAAAGCTTTTAAGTCAGGAACTTATTTATACTGCGATTACCCGTGCTAAAACAGCGGTTAGTTTACTTGTTGATGTTCAAGCATTTATCCAATCACTAAAAATAAAAACAGTCAGACACAGTGGTTTAAAAGATAAAATTATATTGAAAATAAATAAGTAAATTTTATTGGTTTTATTGACGATG
>NZ_OOGT01000285.1 GCF_900323515.1 Acinetobacter stercoris
GAATTGTAAATATCTCCTCATTAGTGGTTGTGCGATTATTTCTTCTTTTTGCTATGCCTTAGAAGATCCNTCGATTCAACAAAATGCTCGTCAAGATCAGCGTATCAATGATCTGGAAAAACAACTTTTTGATGAAAATACCCTGTTAAAGCCGCAACAAAAAACTGAAAAAACTACTTTAAAAAATTTAATTGTTTCTGAAACTCCTTGTTTTGAAATCCAACAGTTGAAATTCATTATCAATGATCCGTTACAACAGCAAGTTAAAGATAAATTTAATTTTTTATTCTATCCATTAAATCAAGAAGGTCTGATTGTTGGGCAATGTATTGGTACCCAGAGTTTACAAAACATAGTCCGTTATGCCCAAAATGAACTGATTAAACAGGGGTATATCACCAGCCAGATTGTGGTCAATCCACAAGATTTAAATCAAGGGCAGTTGGTTTTAAATTTATCTTTGGGGCGAATTCATCAGGTTATTTCAAAAGACCAATCGGTATCCAAACTGGAAATATTTGCAGCATTACCAGTTTCAAAAGGAGAAATCTTAAATCTGAAGCATATTGATCAGGGTTTAGAAAATCTAAAACGGAGTTCAGGTCGCGATGTTGATATCAAAATTGAACCTGCCGTATCTGCCGATGGTCAGGAACTGCCTGGTTATAGTGATCTGGTCATCAGTTCACGTCCATATCAAAAAATCAATTTAAGCATTGGGGCAGATAACTCAGGTTATAAAAGTACAGGACGTTATCTGGGCAATATCGGAATCGGTATAAACAATCCGCTGCATTTAAATGACTCATTGAATATTAATCTGAGCCACTCTCTGGATGACTGGCATAAAGATCGTAATCAAAGCTATTACATTAACTATTCTGTGCCGTTTAAAAACTATGAATTTTCCACGAGTTTTAATGAATATACTTTTGAACAGAATACACCTGGTTATAATGGACCACCCATCACCTATAAAGGGAAAACACGTCAAACAAATGTCACGTTATCGCGTTTATTGAGTCGGGGCTCACAATACAAAACCAGTATCTATACCAAGGCCTATCATAAAACCACCCGAAATACCTATGGTGGAATCAGTTTATCCAACTCTCAAAATAGAACCACCACAGGCTGGAATATTGGATTACAACATCGTCAATATATTGGGACTGGGCTACTTGATCTTGCACTGGATTATCGACGTGGAACTGGTGCATTAAATGCCAAATCAGCACCAGAAGAACGAATCTATTTTGATCAAATTCATCTCCCTGTAGAAGGCTATGCCAGAGCACCGCTTTGGTCAGCAGACATTCGCTATAGCCAGCCATTCACTATTTATGATCATCCTGTTCAATATCGCCTGAATTGGCGAGGGCAGTATGCCCCTAAAATTCTGGTCGGACCAGACCGTTTCTTTATTGGTGGACGTTATAGCGTTCGTGGCTTTGATGGAGAGATGTCACTGACGGGAGACAATGGTCATTACCTACAACAAGAAATGAGTTGGAACTCTCCTGTTCCAGCAACCCAATTTTATACAGGCATTGACCAGGGCTGGGTCAATGGACGCAACAGTATTCCAAACAGTCGCTATCTCATGGGTGGAGTCTTTGGCACCCGCAGTTATTACAAGGGTATCTATCTGGATGCCTTTCTTGGTCACGGACTTGTTGCACCTAATACGCTTAAAAAACAATGGGTCACAGGTTTTAACATCAACTTTTCATACTAAACAAAAGCATTTACTGAGCACTTTACAATGAATAAAAATCGTTATCGCATTATCTTTAGCAAAGCTAAAAATATGTTTATTGCTGTGGCTGAGAACATCAAAAGTCAAAGCAAAACCTCAGGTCAAACAGTTGCTACAAATCTGTCCGTAGAAACTGATTCAACCTCATTTCATCAGTTATGGCAGGTAAAAAGCATTGTGGCTTCAATGAGCCTGTTTATGGCTTTTTCTCCTGTGTATGCCAATATTCAAGTAGATCCAGGGGCAGCAGCAGCGAATCGTGCAGTTGTTGGCGTCGGAAAAAATGCACAGGGACAAAATGTACCTGTCGTCAACATCCAGACTGCAAAAAATGGTATCTCACACAACGTCTACAAACAGTTTGATGTACTGCAACCAGGTGTAGTTTTAAATAACAGCCGTGGTGGAGCAAAGTCAGTCATTGTTGGCAATGTCGCAGCTAACCCCTTTTTAAATACGGGTGAAGCACGGGTGATTTTAAACGAAGTCAACTCAACAGCTGCAACACAATTCTTGGGCAATCTGGAAGTTGCCGGGCAACGTGCAGATGTGATTATTGCCAATCCGTCAGGTATCGTGGTGAATGGTGGTGGTTTTATTAATGCCAATAAAGGCATACTCACCACAGGTAAGCCACAAATGAATGCGGATGGCAGCCTAAAACAATTTGTAGTGGATCAAGGGAAAGTTACGATTAATGGTGGGGCAAATAACTTAGGTCTAGGTGGAAATAACAATAACGCAGAATTTGTGGATATTTATGCCCGTGCTTTGGAAATGAATGCACAATTGCATGCGAAACAAGGCATTAATGTCATCACGGGCGCCAATACCATCAGTGCTGATCTGGAGAATGTCACAGATAAAACATCCACAGCAGCTAAACCTGCTTTAGCGGTGGATGTCAAAGCATTGGGCGGGATGTATGCCAATAACATTTTCATCATGGGTACAGAAAAAGGGCTGGGTGTAAGCAACGCAGGAACCTTACGTGCTGTGAATAATCTGGTGGTGACCTCAGCAGGACAAGTTCAACACTCAGGAACGATGGAGTCGACCAGTCCAACACAGGGCATGCTGAACATCCAGACCACAGGAACAGGTGCAGAGGCCAATATCACTTCCAGTGGCTTAATCAGTAGTAAAGGCTTACTGAATATTAATTCAGGAAGTGATCTGAATATCACCGCGAAAGAAGTCAAGGTTGATGTTGGGACAGTATCACCATTAATTTTAAGTGCTAAAGGTAATTTGAATATTGCTGCTAAAGCCAATGTCCGAAACTTTAGTACGGATAAAGGTGATATTTATTTAGATGGTAAAAATATTACAGTTGGCGCGGGAGCTTTAATTGGAGGGAATGGATCAGTTAATTTAAATGCAACAGATGGAAATGTTTTAATAAATAAAACATCATCATTGTCTGCACGATATGATTTGGGGATACAAGCAAAAGACAGTATAAATATTGATGCTTCAAGTATTTGGGCTACAAAAGGAGATGTAAATTTAATTAGTTTAGGAACAAAAGATACTTCATTTTTAAATATTACTAATACTAAACTAAGTAGCGGTAAAGACTTTAATATTAGTGGTGCTAATAATGTTAAATTAAATAGTTCAATCGTTCAGGAAAGTTCAAGTAACATTAATCTTTATGCTAATAATAATTTAGATATAGGAGATGATATAAATAAAGTAAATTTT
>NZ_OOGT01000414.1 GCF_900323515.1 Acinetobacter stercoris
GAATATACTAAACCTAAAAAATATTATTTATGTACTTTAAAGATTGGATCAACACTACACGATTATTTTTTAAATACCACCAATTTTCAAACAGCTTTTATAAAAATGACAATAGAAAAAAATGGTGATTTTAATAGTTACAAAATCAAATCTAAATTAAATGATTTCTTAAGCTATATTAAAAATTTTGATTTTTCAATTATAAGTTATTACTTACCAAAAGATTTAATTAAAATCCATTCAACATCTATTAATCATTGGCACTTATTTGGTGAATTACCATTACGTGGTGATGATCCGATAGTTCCTATCAAACCAGAAGAATATGAAGAAGTTTATATAAATGAATTAATAAAATTATACAATGATCTAACCAATCAAAAATATACACTAGAAACATTAACAAAACAATTTCAAAATCATCTTAATAGCCAGCGTAAAGCTTTTTTTGTTGCGGAAGGTCTTAAACGATTCAGCCGAGATAAAATACCTGAAGCATTTGATACATTATTAGAAGAATTGTTAGTCTCAATTGAAGTTATCTTATTTAATTATTTTGAAAATAATATGGAAAAATTTTCAAAAATAATCCAATATGTAAGTAGTACATCTGTAACAAACAATCCATTATCACATAGATTGAAACCAAGTGATCTCGCCGGTTGTTGTCATCATTTAGTTAATAATCATAGATTTAAATGGGTTGATGATGAAAATATATAATAATCCCCTTGAACTTGGCATACGTGGGTGTTTTGCCATTTACTATAATCACCCTATTCATATGACTATTAATAAAATAGCATATTTAGATTATATGACTATTTATTCAAAAAAATTCATAGGCATTGAAAGTTTGCACCCAGAAGTTCCAATGCATCAAATGGAATTTTTACTTAGGTTTGAACTTTTAAAAAATGGATTAAACCAAATGATAAAAAAGAATTTTTTAAATATATCTTATGAAAACTATAACTTATATTATATCAGAGGTGAAAATTTATTTTCTTTCATCAACTTATTGGATTCAGACTATCACATTCAATTATTAGAAAGATCAAAAAGGGTTATTGATACTTTTGGTCATCTAAGTGAAGGTGAATTATAT
>NZ_OOGT01000313.1 GCF_900323515.1 Acinetobacter stercoris
GCCCGAAAGCTGCTTTTAAACATTATATTACTTATTAAATTAAATCTTGCCAATGTGTGCCAAACAACGATGTATCGCTCCACAACCAGGCTCAAATGTTTGAACCCCTCTTTCCTCTTCTAATCTGCAAACCTCACTCACAAGGCGTTCAGCTACACCCCGGCCACGATTTGCTGGATGTACCACTATATTTTCAAGTGTTCTACTATCCCCTTGTCCAGTAGACCAAAGTGCACCAATAATTTTTGTATTAAATTCTGCTGTATAAAGTAAGGTATACTGAGTCAGGTTTTGCTCGAGTTGTTCAATGGCATCTGCCCCATCACTAAATTCCGGGCTGGTATCGTACAGACGCTCAAGTTGATCTCGAACTTCATTATTTTCAATAGAAGTTTTAGCATGTACGGTAATAGGCATTGATTAACCCTCCTGAGCAATCTAATATGCTGTCATTTTCGTGACAGCGAATTTACATCATCATTTTTAACGTTTTTGAGGAACGTGTCTATGACAGAGCGTATCAGTGAAGTGGTAAGAAACACTAACGAAACAAAAATCAAAGTTCGTGTGAATCTTGATGGTACTGGTCAAGGCACTCTCAATACTGGTGTACCCTTTTTAGATCATATGATCGATCAAATCAAGCGACATGGTCTATTTGATATTGATATTCATTGTGACGGCGATCTGGAAATTGATGATCACCATACAGTAGAAGATTGTGGAATCACGCTTGGTCAAGCTTTTGCTCAGGCATTGGGCAACAAAAAAGGACTGCGACGCTATGGTCATTTTTATGCACCCTTAGATGAATCTTTGAGCCGTGTTGTTGTTGATTTATCTGGTCGCCCTGGTTTATGGATGGATATTCCTTTCACCCGTGCCCGCATTGGTACTTTCGATGTTGATTTATTTTCAGAATTTTTCCAGGGCTTTGTAAACCATGCACTCATAACTTTGCATATCGACAATTTGAAAGGTAAAAACAGCCACCATCAGATTGAAAGTGTATTCAAGGCATTTGCCCGTGCTCTCCGTATGGCTTGTGAAATCGATCCACGTGCAGAAAATACTGTTGCTTCAACTAAAGGAACACTTTAAATGACGCGTATTGCCCTACTTGACTATGGCATGGGAAATCTCCACTCTGCAGCTAAAGCGCTTGAATATGTTGGCGCAACTGTTGATGTAACCAATGACCCTAAACTGATCGCGCAAGCAGATAAAATCGTATTTCCAGGTGTAGGTGCCATGCGTGATTGCATGCAAGGTATGCATGCAGCAGGTATTGATGATGTCGTTAAAAATGCTGCGTTTAATAAACCTGTTTTAGCCATTTGTGTAGGCATGCAAGCATTGATGCAAACATCTGAAGAAAATGGTGGTGTCGATGCGCTTGGTATTTTCGAAGGTGTTGTAAAGCATTTTCCTGAAATGGATGGTTTAAAAGTTCCTCATATGGGCTGGAATCAGGTACAGCAAAGCGATCCCAACCATCCAATGTGGAAAAATATTGATCAGGATACACGCTTCTACTTTGTACATAGCTACTATGTAGAACCGAAAGATAGCCATATTATTGCTGCAACATGTGATTATGGTGTGAATTTTTGTACTGCATTGCACAAGGATAATTTGTTCGCTACCCAGTTCCATCCTGAAAAAAGCCATACAGCTGGATTGCAATTACTTAAAAACTTTGTTGAATGGAATATTTAACGCACTATATTACAGATCAAGCTAACCCGCTTTAGCTTGATCTTTGTTTCACCTATATTTAATTTTTATTTATAATTTTAAACTCTAGATTTCATTATTATTTTTAATAACATATTCAATATCGACTATTAAGCCGATTTTTAGCCTATCATCAATTTTATCTCGCTTCATATTCTGTATATTGAAGAAGATTTTTAGGAAAAGGCAAAACATGCTTTCTACTAATCAAAATTATGACTAAAAATTTAAACGATTATTTTAAATAATATGCTTGTTTTTTATACAAATTTAACATTAATATTTACGCTCAATGATTGTTAAAAATTTCTTAATATCATTTTAATAAGGAAAAATAAATGAATCAAATTTCACAAAATAATTATAAACCTCTGAGTCCTAATGGCAGATTTGGAAGGCTTTCTTATCTGGCATGGAACTGTCTAATAGGCTTAAGTATAAGTATAGTTTTTTACCTTATTTCTTTTATCATTCCTATACCGCTACTTTCTATTGGAGAAAATGGCATTTCAGCAGCAGGATTAATTATTTTAGTAATCATATACTTGATTACCATTTACTTCAGTATTATCTTTTTGATCCGCCGTATCCACGATCTAAATAAATCAGGATGGTTATCTTTATTAATCCTTGTTCCTTTGGTCAACATCATTTTTGCACTATACGCACTCTTTGCACCTGGCACACCAGGTACAAATAATTATGGTGCTCCACGCCAAACATTAGGTTGGGAAAAAATTCTTGCCTGGGTTTATCTCGTAGTGATTGTCATCAGCATTATTGCAGCAATTGCTCTACCGTCATATATGAACTCAATCACTGAATCCAGTACCACTATTATTGAAACAAATTCTGATCAAGAATAATTCAATTTAATATTTTATAGACCTATTCAATATAGGTCTACTTTCCATTAGCAACCTGGTTGGCTATGCGATCATTTAATTCTTAAAATTAGCTTGCTTGATAAACCATTCAGGATTTAATATAACAAATAAGTCTTTGTTTATAAAATACATTAA
>NZ_OOGT01000286.1 GCF_900323515.1 Acinetobacter stercoris
ATCATGTTCTTATTTATTGAATAATTCATGATAAACTCAGGAAAAATAAGCTCATATAAATTGATGAATTCAGACTTAACAAGACATTAACCTATCATTTTTTGATGCATTAGTTCTTTACACAATTCTTAATAATAATGGTATTTAGGCATGTATAAGCATTTTTTTAAAAAGGCTATTTTCTCCTTGTTTTTAATCAGTATTTTAAGCGCTTGCACCTTAAAAAAAGCTGTTCGAAGTTATGAAAACGGTGATTATATTTCGAGCATTCGCATAGTGACCGACAGACTGGATGAAAAAAGAGATTATCCAAGAAATTCTCTTAAAAAAAGCTGGTTAAATACAGTTTATCTTTCATTGAATAAGATCGAAAATTTGCCTGATAATAGCCTAGAACAAAAAATTCAGCGTTATGAAGAAATATATCAAGCCCGAAATCTTGTTGGAACAGGCTTTTATAGCAATAATTTCACTGCTTTTAATCAACGCTATCCTATGCCACAACTGAAATTCGATATTGCCAAGTTATATTATGAAAAAGGCAATAATATTAAAACGATAGTGACTGACAATTATCGTGAAAAAGCTGAGGCTTACCAAAACGGTTTGAAATATGCCAATTATTTAGATATGGCTTCTCTCGCAGCTAAATACCAAAAAGAATATTCATCACGCTTGGCTAGTGATTATTATCAATCCGCTTTAACTGCTGTGAAAATGAAAAATTATAAAGATGCCAGTGAAAATTTTCAGAAAGCAAGCAATGCTTATCGTAATTATGGAAGCTTTAAAGATAGCCAACAACAGTTCGTAAAGTACGATAAACTATGGCGTAGTGAAGAAGCGGAACAATTATTTTCTCAAGCCATAAGCAAAGACAGATCAGCCACACGTAAAGCTGATTTTCGTGAAGCAGCCAAATTATATAATGATTCCTATGAAATATATCTCCCTTATGGCGTATACAAAAATTCGGTAAGTCTGAGGGCTATTAGTAAACGTAAGGGTACGGTAAATATTGGTTATTCAATTAATCAAGATCGTGGCGATGACAGCTGTGGTTCTTCTTATAGTGATAGCTTATCTAAGCGTATTAAGAGAACAATTGAAGATCGTTTTAAATCATATCCTTTTGAGTTAAGTCCAATACGCTCGGCTGATATTCAACTTTATTTTGATTATAGAACTCGTTTCCAGCGCGGCAACTTAGAACAATCCAATCAGGTACAAAATATCGTAGACCCCCAAGGCAAAACCGTCAAATTTAATCAACATAATGAATCAAGGCGTAATCAGTATGAAATAACGATGAATATCGAAGCTATGGGGGATGTACAGATGCGCAAGCGTATTTCTAAAGAAACATCATCTGAGGAAAATAAAGTATTTTATTCGGGTGCTGTACCTCAAGGTTATCGTGATAAAACACAAGGTTCGTTAAAAAATCAAAGTGACTCATGTCTAGAAATTATTTCTGACCTGGAACGGGAAATTGATTATGTTTTGGATGATATTGCAGAACAGGGAATGAGGATTTAAATTTCAAATCAGAAACGGGATGGATCATTTTTAATAAAAATTATGATCCACTTCCTAATTCAGTAACAAGCCATTTAGAGCTTGGGTTGGCTTTTACAAGCGTTATAAACAAAATTCGTTCTCCAGCAGGATTACCGATATTGTCTTCTGTTGCTATTTTGATCTTTACCATGACTGAAATAATTTTGTAAAACTTTTGATAATACGCTGGTCGACCCTGCGTTGAATCAAAGCTTAGCTTCATCACCTCCAAAACCTGCAGACCACTAAAAGATTCAGCCATTTGAGTCATTGAAAAATTTTCTTGCTTACTTTTCAGAACAAACCTAGCTGCTGAATCAACATTGCCTTTTGATAGCGACTCTAAAAAGTAAAAAGTGATCTGCTGAGCTATTTCCTTTTCATCATTCATATGTTGCTTATATTAGATAAGGGCTATTGATAAAGCGAACCCAATCATCAACAATCCAACGTTAAAAGTTGTCTTAGATTTCATGATTTAGTCTTTAATCTCTTTCAAGTCGATAATGTAAAGAATAAGAATCAAATGGAAAATGTAATGTAATGAGATCAATTTATGTATGTTAATAATATGACTTACTTCAATCAGCCTCCTGTATTAACCACAACTAGATTTACACAAAAAGCTATACCTATGGCATGTCATACTTCCACTAGTCATACACTTGCATAATCATGCGTCTTTCTCCAAAAAAGCTTTTAAACATGGTGAAAAAAATAAATGTCCACGATACATACCTAGCAAAGTTTTACTCAACACTATCCCCCAGAGCAGCACCAATATACTTGCCAATGTAAAACCAATAATCATGATGAAATGCAAATTGAGTTGATGCCCCAGATTCAAAAGTGCCAATGTAAATACACCCAATGGGAAAGTAAGTCCCCACCAACCTAAATTAAATGGAATACCAGTTTTCACATGACTGAGTGTTGTTAAAATCGCAATACTTAACCACCAAATACCAAACCCGATTAAGATAAAATTGGCGATAAAGCCTAAATTTTCACAGAACTCACCTAATCTCATTAAATCAAAATGTTGCAATACATTTGTAGCCTGAGTACCTAAAGTCAATAGTGACAATGCGCCTGTTCCAATCGGACCTAAAGCCAACCAACTACTAATTGCTAATTCTTTTGGAGGAAGTTGATGTAAAGCTAAACGTAACATCAAGATTGTGAGTATCGCAAAAGCTGGTAATACCGACATTCCCCAAAGCACGTAGCTCCCGAATAAAATACCTAATGCTTCCTGATTTACAGGTAAATGAGCCAGTAGCAACCCACCAGAAACAGATACCACCTCGCATGCTACGATGGGTAAAAGCCATATTGCAGTCATGGTATGTAAGTGGTGTTGCTGACGACTATACATAAAAAATGGCACTAAAATTCCAATACCAACAGCCAAAATCACATCGATATACCAAAGGGAGTGAGCAATATGAATAGCAACATCACCATATAAAGAGACACCAAACTTTAAAAAGCCATTCAAAATCGTGGCGAGTCCCATCGGAATCGTACCTAGAAACAAACTCATACTTGTATGAGAGAAAATCTGCCGTGCTTCTTGAGGATAAATAAGCCAACGTAAAGTATATAAGGCACTAAAAGCAATAAATAAAATAATATTTAAAATCCATAAACTTGTCGCAACTTGCCAGATAAAGTCTTGCGCAAAAGGTAATTCTGGTAAAATAAGTGCGACCACCCCAGTACCCATCGTGACAGTAAACCAGTTAGGCGTAAACTGACGAATCACATCCTGCTTTTGTTTTATTTGATAAAATGGCTTTTTCATTGCGAATATCCTCATATAAGC
>NZ_OOGT01000271.1 GCF_900323515.1 Acinetobacter stercoris
CCAGTTGCCCTGGCTATCAGCAGTCGTGGTCACGGTTGAGCCATTGCCCAGCTCGACCGTGATCACCGCATTCGGTTCGGTCGTTCCTCCCAGACCTGCTGCATTGTTTTGATCCACNGTCGGGGCAACAGGAGCCGTCACATCTGCAGCCCCTGTGGTCGCTTCAGGACCGGTGTTGCCTGCGCCATCAGTGGCAGTCACCTTGCCCACTTCACCTTCTGCCAGCGGGTTCGGTTCAAGCAGCCAGTTGCCCTGGTTATCCGCTGTCGTGGTTACCGTTGAACCATTGCCCAGCTCGACCGTAATCACCGCATTCGGTTCGGTCGTTCCTCCCAGACCTGCTGCATTGTTNTGATCCACCGTTGGGGCAACAGGAGCCGTCACATCTGCAGCCCCTGTGGTCGCTTCAGGACCGGTGTTGCCTGCGCCATCAGTGGCAGTCACCTTGCCCACTTCACCTTCTGCCAGCGGGTTCGGTTCAAGCAGCCAGTTGCCCTGGTTATCTGCTGTGGTGGTTACCGTTGAACCATTGTCCAGCTCGACCGTGATCACCGCATTTGGTTCGGTTGTTCCTCCCAGACCTGCTGCATTGTTTTGATCCACCGTTGGGGCAACAGGTGCAGTCACATCCGCAGCCCCTGTGGTCGCTTCAGGACCAGTGTTGCCTGCGCCATCAGTCGCTGTCACCTTGCCCACTTCGCCTTCTGCCAGCGGGTTCGGTTCAAGCAGCCAGTTGCCCTGGTTATCCGCTGTCGTGGTTACCGTTGAACCATTGTCCAGCTCGACCGTGATCACCGTATTTGGTTCGGTTGTTCCTCCCAGACCTGCTGCATTGTTTTGATCCACCGTTGGGGCAACAGGAGCAGTAATATCTGTTCCATCGGTCATGGTTGGAGTACTGCTATTTCCTGCACCATCAGTCGCTGTCACCTTGCCCACTTCGCCTTCTGCCAGCGGGTTCGGTTCAAGCAGCCAGTTGCCCTGGTTATCCGCTGTCGTGGTTACCGTTGAACCATTGCCCAGCTCGACCGTGATCACCGCATTCGGCTCGGTCGTTCCTCCCAGACCAGCTACATTGTTTTGATCCACCGTTGGGGCAACAGGAGCCGTCACATCCGCAGCCCCTGTGGTCGCTTCAGGACCAGTGTTGCCTGCGCCATCAGTNGCNGTCACCTTGCCCACTTCGCCTTCTGCCAGCGGGTTCGGTTCAAGCAGCCAGTTGCCCTGGTTATCCGCTGTCGTGGTTACCGTTGAACCATTGCCCAGCTCGACCGTGATCACCNCATTCGGCTCGGTCGTTCCTCCCAGACCAGCTACATTGTTTTGATCCACCGTTGGGGCAACAGGAGCCGTCACATCCGCAGCCCCTGTGGTCGCTTCAGGACCAGTGTTGCCTGCGCCATCAGTGGCAGTCACCTTGCCCACTTCGCCTTCTGTCAGCGGGTTCGGTGTAATACTCCAGTGCCCTGTGCTATCGGCTGTGGTGGTCACTGTATTGCCATCGGCATCAGTCACCGTCACGATAGAACCCGCTTCCGCTGTACCACTGAGTTCGGTGCCATTGTTCTGATCCACACCTGGTGCTGCTGGTGGAGTGATATCTGTGCCATCAGTCATGGTTGGAGCACTGTTATTTCCTGCTGCGTCTGTAGCAGTCACTTTACCAACTTCACCATCACCTAATGGATTAGGCGTGATACTCCAGTTACCTGCTGTATCTGTTGTAGTTGTAATCGTTGTACCATCAGCCAATTCAACACTAATTGTTGATTCTGGCTCTGCTGTTCCCGATAAACCTGACTCATTGTTTTGACCAACGCTTGGCGCTGCCGGTGCAACGGTATCTGCTGTGCCTGTTGGTGTTTCAGTGCTGGTGTTCCCTGCTGCATCTGTCGCAGTCACGCTGCCTTCACTACCATCAGCAATTGGGTTTGGTGTAATGCTCCAGTTGCCCTGGTTATCCGCTGTGGTGGTTACCGTTGAACCATTGTCCAGCTCGACCGTGATCACCGCATTCGGTTCGGTCGTGCCTCCCAGACCTGCTGTATTGTTTTGATCCACCGTTGGGGCAACAGGTGCAGTCACATCCGCAGCCCCTGTAGAAGCTTCAGGACTGGTGTTACCTGCTTTATCTGTGGCGGTGACTTTACCCACTTCAGCATTTTTTAGTGGATTATCAAGTGTCCACTTACCTGTCGCATCAGTCGTCGTCGTTACCGTACTACCATCACTTAATTCAACTGTAACCGTAGAGCCAGCNTCTGCTTTACCTGCCAATTCANCTGCATTATTTGTAGTAATCGTTGGTGCTGCAGGAGCAAGCGTATCTGTGATGCCCGTTGAAGTTTCAGCACTGGTGTTACCCGCCTTATCTGTAGCTATAACTGTAGCGCTCTCTCCCTCGGCAATCGGGTTCGGCTTGATATTCCAGTTGCCCTGGCTATCAGCAGTCGTGGTCACGGTTGAGCCATTGCCCAGCTCGACCGTGATCACCGCATTCGGTTCGGTTGTTCCACCCAGACCTGCTGCATTATTGTGATCAACTGTTGGTGCAGCTGGAGCAAGCTTATCCGCAGCTCCTGTAGAAGCTTCAGGACTGGTGTTACCTGCTTTATCTGTGGCGGTGACTTTACCCACTTCAGCATTTTTTAGTGGATTATCAAGTGTCCACTTACCTGTCGCATCAGTCGTCGTCGTTACCGTACTACCATCACTTAATTCAACTGTAACCGTAGAGCCAGCCTCTGCTTTACCTGCCAATTCAGCTGCATTATTTGTAGTAATCGTTGGTGCTGCAGGAGCAAGCGTATCTGTGATGCCCGTTGAAGTTTCAGCACTGGTGTTACCCGCCTTATCTGTAGCTATAACTGTAGCGCTCTCTCCCTCGGCAATCGGGTTCGGCTTGATATTCCAGTTGCCCTGGCTATCAGCAGTCGTGGTTACGGTTGAACCATTGCCCAGCTCGACTGTGATCACCGCATTCGGTTCGGTCGTTCCTCCCAAACCTGCTGCATTGTTGTGATCAACTGTTGGTGCAGCTGGGGCAAGCTTATCCGCAGCTCCTGTAGAAGCTTCAGGACTGGCATTCCCTGCGCCATCAGTAGCAGTCACTTTGCTCACTTCACCTTCTGCTAATGGGTTCGGCACAATGCTCCACTGCCCTTCACTATTTGCAGTGGTAGTCACGGTTGAACCATTACCCAGCTCGACCGTGATCACCGCATTTGGTTCGGTTGTTCCACCCAAACCTGCTGCATTGTTGTGATCGACCGTTGGGGCAACAGGAGCAGTCACGTCCGCAGCTCCTGTAGAAGCTTCAGGGCTGGTGTTACCTGATGCATCTGTCGCAGTCACGGTAGCGCTATCGCCCTCAGCAATCGGGTTCGGCTTGATATTCCAGTTGCCTTCGCTATCAGCTGTGGTGGTCACGGTTGAACCATTACCCAAGTCTACCGTAATCACTGCATTTGGCTCAGCTGTACCCGCTAATCCATTTGCATTATTCTGTTCAATACTTGGAGCTGTTGGAGCTGTTTTATCTAAATTAGAATTATTATTTGAATGGTCGTTACTATCGTTGACTGCTACTGCAACAGCGCCAATACCTGCGGCACCAGCACCAATTAACCACGGTAACCCAATTGCCAAACCTGAATCCTGATATAAAAGTGGCTGTATATCCTGGATTGTTTGATAATAGACTTCCTGATCAATGAGCTGTAAATCGTCTAAGTGCTGAATCCACAATAACTTTCCATTATCGTCCTTAAATACTAAACTATTGTCTAATGTATTCTCATCATTATAATAACCATGGATAACAACAACTGAACCATCTTGAAAAGATACAACCAGATTATTACCTTTCCTTTCTATTTTTCGTATATCTTTGATCGAGCAGTCAACGATTACAACAGAGTTTTCACTCAACTCATAATCTGTTTTTATTCCAGAATCCAAATTATGATGAGTAGATTTAGAAATAATATTTACTTGGTACATAGGACAAAAGCACATTTATTGTAAAATTTCATTGTACTTTTAATAATCAAAATCTTTTCGAATCATATGAT
>NZ_OOGT01000290.1 GCF_900323515.1 Acinetobacter stercoris
AATTAATATTTAATGCCCTTTTTCCCCACAAAAACAAATTATAAAAGTTTTTTCCTTAGGCAAATTAAATGATTATGTTACATAGAAATAAAATATTTCGCACAAAATTTGACAATTCAAAAAATCGTCATTATTATGCACGCATGTTTTAGCTTGTATATTTTTTGATCTTTTGTAGACTTTTCTACAATCCGTATCTCTCAATCCCCTATGTCATTTTTGAATGACCTCCATGACTGCCCACCCTTATTGGATTTATCTACTTAAGAAGTCATAGCTTTTTGCTTTGTTCTTTTTTGGGCCTAAATGCTTGTAGCGGAGACAACATGCACAGTAGTTCAACCACTGGGACGAGGCTCGGCCTTAATTCCTTCTTCCATTCTCGCCCCTTTAAAATTATTGTTTTAACATCTGCGTTGATTATCCCTTTTCACAGTATCAATGCGTCTAAAACAACCCAGTACAGTCGAGTCATACACGACAATAAATTAACAGTGGTATCTGTTACTGGTACTAGCACTGTTTTTAAAAATGCAGATTTCCAGCATGGCTTTGGTTATGATCTGGTTCGTAACTATGCCCAAAGTTTAAATGTAAAACTTGAGTTTAAAACTGTTTCTGATAATGCTGCTGCGTTAAAGATGGTCTCACAAGGTAAAGCCAATTTTGCAATGACAACTGCCAGTTTACAACAAATTGAAGCCAGGCACTTATCAGCATTTTCAGCAACTTGTGGAGACTTTAATAGCCTACAAAAAAATGGTTTAAATACAGACTTAAACTGGGTTTTCAAAAAAGCAGATGATCCCTTGGCATCTACAGCGAGTGGCTTCATCTGCCAAAGTAAACAAAATGGTGCTATTGAACAATTAGCTTCATTTTATAGCCGAAATACAGTCAAACCTGAAGAATGGAATACGATTCAACGCGATTTAAAATCACGTATGCCTTTATACAAGGCGAGCTTTAAACAAAACGCTCAACGCTATGATATTGATTGGCATTTACTTGCAGCAATTGGTTATCAAGAATCATATTTAAAACCGAATTCCGTATCACCAACGGGTGTTCGTGGTCTAATGATGCTTACCAATAATACTGCTCAGGCAATGGGAGTTAGTAACCGAAGTGATCCTGTACAAAGTATCCAAGGTGGTGCGAAATACTACGATCAAATGCTCAGTAAATATCAATATATCCCCTATCCTGATCGGAACTGGTATGCACTAGTTGCATACAATATGGGCCCCAATGCTGTTGATAACGTCCAAAAGCGTTTAAAGGCACAAGGTAAAAATCCAAATCAATGGATCAATCTATATGATTATTTAAATCGTAATCAAAGTAAAAATGCGCGTTTTAAACAGGCTGTACACTACGTAACTCGGATTCGTGCTTATTTGGAACATATTAAAACCTCACCAAAACTGGTCGAGATTTAATATATAAAAAAAGCTTAACAACATGTTGTTAAGCTTTTTTTTGAGTATCAAGCAGTCTGCTCTAATACTTTTTTAAATAAATCTTTTTGCTCTTGGCTCGGTTTAGCAGTTTGCAATGCCATCAACTGAGACATATCACCCTGAACTTTTATCTTGCCTGTCATAAATGCTTGCATCGCTGCTGCCATATCAAACTCCAGGAATACTTTACGCAAAGTATCTGCGTCCATATTCAGAGTTGTTTTTGCATTTGGAGATAAGCCTTTAACGATTTTGCCACCATCTAAAGACAATTCAGTATTGCCATCAGCCCCAGATACAACCAAATTAATGGCTAAATTGGCAAGTGCTGGTGGTAAGTTCAACTCACCTGCCTCTGCAGTTAATTTTTCGACTGTAACAAACCAATCATCAGTTAAAAATGCAGGCATGATCTTTCCTCAAATTTATTTATTCGTTTATTGTGTTACCTATCCAGATAACATCATGGTGAAGCATTTTTGCTTGCTCATTGTTATAGCATGATAATTTCAATTTAGGATAAAGAATTTTGTACTCATGGTTCAATTTTTGAGTATTCAGATGTTTTTTTATTAAAATTCAGGCACTCAAATCACTTTAAGTGCCTGTATCATTTTATTTCATTTGTGTTTTTTAGTCTGCTGCATAACTTAAATTAACAACATCAAGACGTTTTTTCATTTCTTCAGTATCACATTTCATATCAAATTCACGTTGAGAATCGAGCACTTCGAAATCAAAAAGTTCGCGGTCTGCGAGTTGTGAAGGTGATACATTTTGTAATGCACCAAAAATACTATGCAAACGTTTTGGGTATTGTTTATCCCATTCACGTAACATGTCATTAATCATGGCACGTTGCAGATTTTCCTGTGAACCACACAAATTACAAGGAATGATCGGGAATTTACGCAATTCTGCGTATTTTATAATATCTTTTTCTTCAACATATGCCATTGGACGAATCAGAATATTCTTTTTATCAGATGATAATAACTTTGGTGGCATCGCTTTTAAACTTCCGCCATGGAACAAGTTCAAAAAGAATGTTGCCATGATATCATCTCGGTGATGTCCCAAAGCAACTTTGGTCGCTCCGATTTCCTGAGCAAAACCATATAGCGAACCACGGCGAAGACGTGAACAAACTGCACAGTAGGTTTTTCCCTCAGGTGTCAAACGTTTGGTAATGCTGTAAGTATCCTTTTCCAGGATATAATAAGGAATATTATTTTCTTCCATGTAACGTGGCAGAACATCTTCAGGAAAACCAGGTTGTTTTTGATCCAGATTTACCGCAACAACATCGAAATTGATCGGAGCAATACGTTTGAACTGCAACAAAATATCCAGCAAGGTATAACTGTCTTTCCCACCAGAAACACATACCATCACCTTATCGCCATCCTCAATCATTTTATAATCACGGATAGCATGGCCAACTTGGCGGCGAAGTTTTTTTAACAGACGATAATATGCAGAGCTTGTTGGCAATTCTGGTTTGAAATTAAATCCATTATCGGACTCAACTGGCGAGTACATAGACGAGATTTACCCATAAAAAAAATACTGGACGATTTTAGCTGATCTATTCAATTCACGCATCTAAAGATTCACTTTTTCTTTGGTTATTTTTTATACATTTTCATAGAAGTTTCACATATTGGATATTAGACTACTAAGTTTACTTTTTAAACAGATCGCTTATCTTTTGGACTTTTCCACAG
>NZ_OOGT01000291.1 GCF_900323515.1 Acinetobacter stercoris
ATTTAATAATGCTCAAAAAACTTATTTATAGATTTTCAATAATCCCGTGACGAATATTATGTGTACTGATTAAAATACGATTTTTGATTTCGATGTTATCCTCAAGCATTGCTTCTTTTTCAAGTTTTTGAATACTGTAAATCAGTTCATTTTTATCATTTAGGTCTATTGATAGTTGTTTTTCCAGTTTCCTGAAAGTCTTATCTAAAATAGATTGTAAAAGCCAGATTCTTGATTTTAGTTTTTGGGACAATTGAAACCTTTTCTGTAAATCATTTAAACGACTTAGATCAATAGTTGTACATGATTCAATTAATATTTCATTTGCTTTCTTACGTAACTCTATTGATGGAATAGCTTTACTGTTTAATATACCAATACGATCCAGCATCTTTCTAAGATGTATACGGAATTGAACTCCATATGGAATGTAAATTGAAGAATACATGCTCTTATAGTGTTGCGATAATATCCGTTTAACACTTTGTTCTGGTGTAAAGCTACGAATAAGATAAATTGAAAATGCTGATATGATCGGACCTGCAATACATGCTAGACATGTATCAATCAATGTAACCATATCTATATTATAATTATTTTGTAAGTTTAAACTCATGGCAAAGCTAACGGTGATTGGCATAGCCAGACCATTTAAAGGTGGGTGGGCATACATTGTTACCAGATATATTAATGGTGGTGCCAATACCAATGCTAACTGCCAAAACTCCTTAACACTTGGCAAGATAAATAAAACATATACCAGTGCCAGGATACTTGAATAAAAAGCACCTCTAACAAACATTTTTAAAGCTGGAACTGGATTATCAATCGCTGCAAGAATACATGCGGAAACTCCCGTGATTTGCAACATCATAAAACCATATTTCCATCCACTGAAGATCCAGATAAAGCAAGAAATAATAATGGCCAATGCAGCAGCTAATCCGCTACGTACTGCGAAACCGGAATCACGATGTAAAATCGGGTAATAAGTTAGAGGAGAAATGATATTTTTGGGGAGCTTTTTTTTGCCATCTAGAATGGAAGCCCAAATTTCCCGAATATAAAAAACGTTTTGAATAAGGTGTCTGATATCCATTTTCACACCTTCGAACATGATTCTTTGCTCAGCTCTCAAAAGGGATTCTATATTTTTATATTCGATTTTAAATGCTTGATTTATCGTATGTAAATTAATCTGGTGGTCACTATGCAACTGACTTAAATAATTTAAGACTTGATCATGAAGAGACGAAAGAACAGAACGATACGCTAAATCATAGTGATCCATTTCTTTAAAACGTTCGCTGATAGTTGTTATATTTGCAAGGAGCATAGTGACTTGATTAAGTATTTCTTGAACAGGTTTGGTCATCCCTGAAAATTTACTTTTTTCGTAACCTAAATGTTCTGCAAGTACATGAAGTTCGGAAACATCTTTGGTAAGTTTGTTGATCAGGGTTTGACTGCTCTCCTGATTGATTTGGTTATGCATGATTTGGGTAAATAATTCCTTGCTATCTTTTAAAGTATTATCGACTCGAAGTTTGATCACTGGCCCAATATGCTTTGGAAATAAAATAGAAAAAATTAATGCAACACAGACAACTGCAATGGAGGTTTCCAAAATTCGATTTAGGGCAGTGTCAAATACACTGACAGTATCAATACTATTAATAGAGGTAGCGACAACCATTACCGTTGTAAAACCGCAAATTGTAAATATGTAGCTTCTTGGTGAGCGGTCTAATAATGAAATATATAGTGAAAATCCTACCCATAATGCCAAAACAAAAGTAAAGCTTAGAGGTGTATTGATCAATTTAGGAAGCAACAATACAGCTACTGCACCACCCAATAGCGTTCCAACAAGACGGAACACTGCTTTTGATGATACTGTCCCGGAAAAAGGCGTAACAATAATATAGACAGTACCAATAGCCCACATGGGATAAGATAAATTTAGATAAAAGGCAATAAAAAGCGAGAGCATGGCTGCAATATAAGTTTTTATCGCAAAAATCAAATCAGATTTATCGGGACGAAAGGCAATGATTTGTTTGTGTAAAAACATATATTTCTCAATCTTTATTTCATTTAGTTATCCTTGCAACTAGATGATAATGAAAATCAATATCATCCAGTTTTTCGTATTATGATTTTAAATGGCATGAAAGTCAAAAAATAATAAAAAAAATAACACTAATATCTAATAGTGATAATTCATCTGGTTTAATAAATGAATTTTGAAATTCTTTCCCCTGTACTAATGACTTCAGGGACTACTTTTTTTCTGAAAATATCTTCTGTGTAAGTACTTACAGGACAGCTAACAGAGATTACAGCAGCAATTTCATGGTTTGATTGTTTATAAATAGGTGCAGCACAGGCAGCCATATCATGATTAAAATGTCCCCAGCTAATCATTGCTTTCTGGGGACGTACTTCATCTAGACGTTTTAATAACTCATTCAAGTTTTTAGGCGTTCTCTCTGAAAACACTTCCCAATTTGTAAAACTACTATATTTTTCTTTTACCTTTTCAACAGGCAGGCTAGCCAGAATAATTTGGCCAATGACAGTTGCATGAGCAGGCCATCTTGTTCCAAGCCCAACTGTACTTGTAAATGGACCTGAAGATTGTACGTTGCTAATAAAGACAACATCTGTTCCTTCAAGGATTGATAAATGGACAGCAACCTTGATTTTATCGCGAATTGATTTCATTTCTGGCAGGGCAACATCAATAAGTGACAATTTTGAGATACTTCTAAAACCTAATTCCATTACTTTTGAATCTAATGCATAGGTTTTGGCTGAAGCCTTTCGCAAGTAACCGCAATGTTCAAGTGTATAAATCAAGCGAAATGCACTTGATCTGTTTACATCTAGTGCTTCAGCGATATCAGTAATTGTCATTTCATTTGACTCGCGATTAAACGCTTCTAAAATAGCTAACCCCCGAATTAAGCCTGGAACCAGATAGCGTTCGTCATTTTTATTAGACAAGTTTTCATGTTCGGTTTTTTCAATGATTTCTTCATTCATAAATATTTCCCTACTCCAATTCTGAGTATTATTTGTTCAATTTTCACCTTTAAGGGCAATTAAAAATAATCAGTATGTAAAAC
>NZ_OOGT01000292.1 GCF_900323515.1 Acinetobacter stercoris
CTCATATATTCTTTAAATATTTATATAACATTATAAACAACCAGATTGTAATTATTTAAAAAATGATAAATAAGTCACATTTTTTGTAATTGTTTTGTTATAATTTATATAAGTTGAGTGAGTAATAATTGATTGGATCATGAAAAAAGTAATAACAACCTCATTTATGATATTGAGCATATTTGGCGTAGGCTATGTTGCATACCTGGATTCCGAGCAGCAAAAAAAACAAGAGATCGATAGAATTGTTCAAGAAGCTCAAAATACATCAAATGAGATGCATCGTGGTCAAGAATATAAAAATAATTTTTTAAAATTAAATCAAAATATATAGATTATTCATACACATGATAGTCATGTGACTCCTAAGTTAAGTAATGTTAAAAATTGAATAATCACTATGTTATAATCCGCAAAATCAAAATCTAACTCAACTACGTTGTATTTTTTAAATGTCACGGAAAGCTGCATTATCTTTGCAGCTTTTTTAGTTCAGTTAGTCCCAAAAATCTATGTATGAATGATATGGCGTAGTTCTTGCTTTGTTAATGTCAGGAAATTTACGTTTATGATTCGTAAAGCAATTTAAAATAGCTTAGACCTATATAGGGGCTAAAAATGACAACTCCCAATTCTTCAGAAAATGTTTTAGAACGCTTATTTAAATTAAGTGAAAATAAAACAACTTTTAAGACTGAAGTTTTAGCTGGTGTAACTACATTTTTGACCATGTGTTACATCATCATCGTAAACCCAATGATTTTATCTGAAACAGGTATGGATCATGGTGCTGTATTCGTTGCGACATGCTTGGCTGCTGCAATTGGATGCTTGGTCATGGGGATGGTTGCAAATTATCCCATTGCACTTGCACCAGGAATGGGCTTAAACGCATATTTTACATACTCTGTATGTATTGGTATGGGTATTCCTTGGCAGACAGCCTTAGCTGCGGTATTTGTCTCAGGACTTATTTTTATCGCAATCAGCATGTTCAAAATTCGCGAAGCAATTGTAAATGCTATTCCGATGTCACTGAAATTTGCGATCGGTGGTGGAATAGGATTATTCCTGGCATTGGTTGCATTCAAAAATTCGGGAATCATTATTGCTAATAATGCAACGCTTATAGGGTTGGGAGATATTAAACAACCGACTGTTTTACTTTCATTATTGGGTTTTTTCCTGATAGTTATCATGCATCATTTTAAAGTACGTGGTGCAATCATTATTAGTATCCTTGTTATCACAGCACTTTCAACAGTATTAGGGTATAACGAATTCAAAGGCGTTGTTGGTACAATTCCTTCGATTGCACCAACATTTCTGCAAATGGATTTTGAGGGATTGTTCACTGCAAGTTTGATTGGTGTAATTTTTGTTTTCTTTCTTGTTGATCTCTTCGATTCGACAGGTACGCTGGTTGGTGTATCACATCGTGCTGGATTGTTAAAAGACGGAAAATTACCTCGCCTGAAAAAGGCATTATTTGCCGATTCTACAGCTATTGTCGCTGGTGCTGCATTGGGTACATCTTCAACTACACCATTTATTGAGTCTTCAGCAGGTGTTGCTGCTGGTGGGCGTACTGGTTTGACAGCTGTCGTGGTTGCTGTATTGTTTATCGCATGCCTTTTCCTTGCACCATTGGCGCAATCTGTACCCGGTTTTGCGACCTCACCAGCGTTGCTTTTCGTTGGTGTACTGATGATTCAGGGAATCACTAATATTGAATGGTCTGATATTACCGAAGCTGTACCTGCCTTCCTAACGATCGTATTTATGCCATTTACCTATTCTATTGCTGATGGTATCGCAATGGGCTTTATCAGTTATGCTTTGGTTAAGTTATTTACGGGCAAGGCAGCCACTGTGCCTTATATGGTCTGGATTATTGCAGTACTTTGGGTCATAAAATTTGTTGTATTTGGTGGCTAAACTTTAATTTTACAAAAAGGGTGTAAACTCGTTTTACACCCTTTTTTATTTTATAAATATCCGTGTTGAGGAATAGTAATGAATAATTCTGAGCTCATTCGAGTACTTCCAAAAGCTGAATTACATGTACATATTGAAGGGACTTTTGAGCCAGAGCTCATGTTTGAAATTGCGCAGCGTAATAAAATCGATATTCCATATAAATCTATTGATGAAGTGAAACAAGCATATAATTTTCATAACCTTCAGTCATTTTTAGATATTTATTATGCAGGTGCGAATGTTTTAGTCTATGAACAGGATTTTTATGATCTTGCCTGGGCATATTTTATAAAATGTCAGCAAGATAATGTTGTACACACAGAAATATTTTTTGATCCACAAACACATACAGATCGTGGTGTAGCATTTGAAATAGTTTTGAATGGGTTAAAAAAGGCATGTGTTGATGCTCAAGAAAAACTCGGCATTACTTCACATTTAATTATGTGCTTTTTAAGACACCTGAGTGAAGAAGCAGCGATGCAAACATTAGAACAAGCTTTACCATTCAAAGATCAAATCATCGGAGTAGGGCTAGATTCTAGTGAGTTAGGGCATCCGCCATCAAAATTTGAGCGGGTATTTGCCAAGGCTCGTGAAGCAGGTTTTTTAATCGTTGCACATGCTGGTGAAGAAGGACCAGCAGAATATGTATGGGAAGCACTTGACTTATTAAAAGTGAACCGAATTGATCATGGTGTCCGTTCAGAAGATGATCCAAAACTTTTAGAAAGACTTGTTCTGGAAAAAATGCCACTAACAGTATGTCCGCTAAGTAATTTGAAATTGTGTGTTATTGATGATATGGCAGATCACAATATTCATCGATTGCTTAAACAAGGTGTAAAAGTTACAGTAAATTCGGATGATCCTGCTTATTTTGGAGGATATATGAATGATAACTTCCATGCCATTGAACAGGCGTTACCGCTTTCACAGGATGAGCTAAAACAATTAGCAATAAACTCATTTGAAGCTTCTTTTATTCCAGAAAGTGAAAAGCGTAAATGGATTAAACATATTCATGCACTTTAATAATAGTTTTTAATGATCACAAATAGTGAATTGTAAATTTCACTATTTGTTCTATTTTATGTGATTTATTTTTGAATGAAGTGATAATATTTTTTTATGTGATGATTTAG
>NZ_OOGT01000294.1 GCF_900323515.1 Acinetobacter stercoris
ATCATCTTCAAATTTTTTTAACCCCATAATAGGTAAAAAATCCTCACTATATAGAAACTCAACCTCTCCGTTTCCATCAGTAGTTTCCTGCTGAATTATGTTCAAGGAATTATCCAAAAGATAACAATCTAAACCTACTATCGGCTTTCCTATATAATCAATAAATTTAAAATAAAATGGATCTTCTTTAGTCCCACTTATTTTTTTAATGAAATAATTCCAAACATCTCCTCCTACCAATACTTCAACATCTTTTGCCTCTATATCGGAAATTCTTGCACTTCTTCCATAATTATCAATTTTATAGTCCTGTACAATTCCATCATTCCCTTTCACAGACATAGTTAAATCGGAAAATTTGTTGGTTGAAAAAATTTCATATACATCTAATTTATTACTGTATTTTATTGGACTATTTAACATAGCTAAGCTAGGCACAGAAACATCAACCTTCTCTCCCCCTTTAAACACATGCTGCCCTGCCTTACTTTCAAACTTACCACCTGTTGTTGGGAATATTCCAGAACCATTGAGTTTTAGTTCAGAAGTATCCCCGATAAATTTGATCTCCTTAGGACTGGTGATATAAATCGTATCTTCTGTAGACACAATCTGAATTCCTTTACGAGCAATAATATCTGCGCCATCACCTTGAGCCTGTATTTCCACTTTGCCCTTAGCTGCATATAATCTCGCACCCTCCTGCGCCGCAAAAAGACTGATTTTACCGCTGGCATGCGCAATCATATTTTTTTGGGTGCTTAGATTCATACTGTCCCCAGCAACCTGATTGATTTGTCCATCTGCTGAGACATGAATATCTTCAGCCGTGCTTAAGCCAATTCCTGCTGGTGAACTAAGCAACATCATTGCTTTGTTAAATTTGGCAATATCTTTTTCTATAGAATTAGCCAGTTCTTTTAGCTGTTCTAATGACTCCAGCTCATCAGTTTGCTGATTTTTTGCAACTTCACTTAAAGCTTTAGCATTATTTTGACTGCTTTCAAGTTGTGTTTTTGCTTCCTCAGCATTGAAATGATCAGCTTTTGCTTCCTCTTGCTTATAGGTTGAAATGAGTAAACCATCACCTGCACGTACAGCCCCCCACTGATCTGTCCTTAACTCAAAGCCTTCTCCCCGATCATCTGATGTTTCAGTTTCTTTCGGATGACTAAGTTTGCCCAGATTTAACTGACTTGCAGCATGACTGTTTTGCAATTGAGTGCTGATCTGTCCATTGGTATCATCAAATCTGAGTTGACCAAAACCTGAACCACCTACCTCATTGGATCTGATACCACTTAGTCTACGGGTATCTGGAAGTTTCCCTCTAATGTCAAACTTGGTTGGACTACGCTGTGCTTCATGTAAACGTCCTATCACAAATGGACGATCAATATTACCATCGAAGAAATCAACAACAACGATTTCACCAATACGTGGTAAAAAACGTGCACCATAGCCTTCACCTGCCCAAGAGGTGACCACATCCACCCAAGCCGAATCGGTGTCGTTATCATTAGCCCCTGCACCACCATCATGCTGATGATCGTCACCTCGGGTAAATAAGAAACGAACCTTGATACGCCCCCATTCATCTACATAGATTTCTTCTCCAGCAGGTCCGACAACTTTTGCTCTTTGTGGATATGCTGTTGCCTTATGCGCTAATGGGTTATATTCAGGTACGACCGGAATATTTCTGCGCTGCAAAATGAGCTGATTTGCCTGACGCTCATCCTGATTACCTAAATTTTGTAGTTGCCAATGACTTTGGTCAAGTAGAACTGTTACCTGTTCATTTAAATCTTTTGGTAAATTGTTTTGGTTATAAAAAGACTTGCCTGTGATTAAAAACTCCTTGTCACTTCCAGAATGTTGGTCAATTTCTGGATGATCATTAAGGTTAAACCAATAACCGACTTGAGCATCACGCACAGTCGACTTGGCAGAAAACCTCTTCGCTTCAGCACTGTGAAAATGGCTTAGATTCTGATTAAAACGTTCGACCTGGCTATTTCCAGATTTTGTTGCACCATCTTCACCTTTCAGATCCTGCATCCATGCAGGACTAAAATGCCATGCATCCTCCAAACCTAGACTTGCATTATCCTGAGTTTCACTATGTCGTTGGTAGCTTAGTACTGATCCTGCGCCTTCATCTATATCTAAAGCATCAGCTTGCCAACGGTTGATATAAACAGATGTCGACTGGATACTACGTTGACCAATAAAGGAGAGAATACTGTCCACTTTCTCTGTAGCACTACTGCGATGATAGCTAATATCACGTCTCTGAAGTGACTGAAATTGTGAATGGTCATCAATTAAGCGTAACTTTTGACCTTGAATTGCTGTCATTTGCGTTGGCACGTATGGTTCGGCTTCATCGACCAGCCAAGTAATTGCTTCAGAACGCAACAAACGTGTTAAAAAATCCCAATCACTTTCATTATGTTGCATGATAAAAGGGCGAGTATCATATTCTTTGGTCAACCCACTGATATCCAGGGTCAAACTCGATGCAAATAATGAACTTTTACTCTGCCATTCATTGAAAAAAATCTGCATAATATCTGGCACAGATTTATTCATAAATACACGGCTGTTACGGCGTAATTTTAATAAACTGGTAGCATCCTGCATTTCTAATTTATAAAGAGTCAGGCTTCCATCGGATTGCCCTACATCTGCCTTAGTGATAATTCCTGTATGTCTGATTAACTCTCCCCGATCTGTCACAGTATCTACCGCAACCTGTGCCCCAATAAACGCCTTAAGCGGAATTAATGCATCAGTTGATACACACACCAGAGTTGCTGTAAAGCCATTATTCAAATAATGCTCGCCTTCAATATATTGAAGAAATACTTTCAAATTTAATGTGTTATTTGAAAATAAAACATGAATAGCACGTTTTTGCGCAGTAAGCCCTAATTGCTCCAGAGCTAAATAAATATTATTTATCATTTATTATAACCAAGCGATTAATTTAGAAAAATAAATTGGAAATTGAAATTATGATAGCCTAGCTGTGCTTATTTTTCCATCAACTTTAACATTTACTGTTCAATTGATAAGCAATATTTACATAAATATATTT
>NZ_OOGT01000159.1 GCF_900323515.1 Acinetobacter stercoris
TTTATACTTTATAAATATGTGATTAGTGTAATAATATTTTTTAAATTAAATTGAATATTCAATGTAATATTTACAAGGGAAATTAGATTAAAATAAAAAAATCGATACATGATTTCATGAAATCGATTTTTGATTGAACTGAATATTTGACAGTAACTTAGTTTAAATAATTTTTTATTTTTTCAATAACCTGATCAGGTTTTTGTGCATGTAGCCAATGACCTGCTCCCTCAATTGTCTCAAGTTGATAATATGGGAACTGCTGCTCAAGCGCAGTGATATGTTGCTCTTTGGCAATATACCCTGAGTCTGCACCGCGAATAAATAATGCAGGTTTAGACCAGCTGATGATGTTATCCCAATTTAAAATATCATGGTAATGTTCACTTATTGAATGTAAGTTGAATAACCATTTACCCTGCTTAAAAGACATTAAAAGAAATTGAATCACCATCTCTTCGCGAATGTATTGACGCATGATCTCAATTGCTTCCTTTCGTGTTGTTATTTGCGCTTGTTCAACTGCGAACAGGGCCTTAAAAATTACATCATGGTGATTTTCCTGATATGCAAAGGGAGCCATATCCAATACAACCAGCTGCTCAATTTGCTGTCTGGCAACTTCTGCCAACTTCATAGCGATTTTACCGCCCATTGAATGTCCGATCACTGTAAATTGATCGATATTCAAATTTTGCATCGTTTCTAGAACATCTTGCGCCATGAACTGATAGTTCATTTCATTAGAATGAGGTGAATGACCATGATTCCTTACATCAATTTGTACAATATCATGACTGTCATTAAATGCACGTGCAATCACGCCCAAATTACTTAAACTTCCAAAAAGTCCATGTATAAGTACCAGCGGCGTTTTTTTGTTTGATTGACTAACTTGATGATATTGAAAATTAAGTAACATATGATTAATCCAAAACCTAACTGTCCTTGAGCATAAAATATCATCTCAGGAACTTTATGAATGAACAATCCTTATTTACATTAAACTCGCATGATATTGGTTTTGAGTTGCATAAAAATTGAAATATTTGCCTTTTAAATGCACATTTTTTTCAAAAAAACTGCTTTATTTGCTACACATCATTGCGCTAATTCTGTATGTTATTTGGGTATGGATGATTTTAGTGCACTAATGAGTAAAGCTTCTAATTCATGTGTTAAATGGATGATATACGCATCGAACTCCTGATCTATTTGCTTGGCTTCTTATAAGCATGATTCCATATCTGTTAAAAGCATTTATGCTATTTTTTAAATTTAAAATTAGGACTTTAAACCATGTTTCAACATGTAGATCCTTATGCAGGAGATCCGATTCTTTCACTTATGGAAGAATTTAATAAGGATGCACGGACTCAAAAAGTCAATCTAAGTATTGGTCTTTATTATACTGAAGATACGATTGTTCCCCAACTTCAGGCAATCAAAACTGCATACAAGAATATTGAACCAACCAACGATAAGGTAAAATCATATTTACCAATGGATGGTTTGAAGTCTTATGATGAAGCAACACAAAAACTGGTTCTAGGTGCTGATAGCCAAGCTCGTAAAGATGGTCGTGCTGTTACCATTCAAACCTTAGGTGGCTCTGGTGCACTAAAAGTTGGTGCTGATTTTCTAAAAAAATATTTCCCAGAGTCAGATGTCTGGGTAAGCCAGCCAACCTGGGAAAACCATATTGCGATATTCAATGGTGCAGGTATCAAGTCCCACTTCTACCCTTATTTCGATGCCGAAACAAACGGTGTAGATGTTGCAGCTATGCTCGAAGAGTTAAAGAAACTACCTGCAAAAAGTATCGTACTTTTACACCCTTGTTGTCATAATCCAACTGGTGCAGATTTAACACCAGGTGAATGGGATCAGGTAATTGAAGTTTTAAAAAACAATGATCTTATTGCATTCCTCGATATTGCTTATCAAGGTTTTGGTAAAGGTCTGGATGAAGATGCTTATGCAATTCGTGCATTAGATAAATCTGGCATGAATTTCATTGTGAGCAATTCTTTTTCCAAAATTTTCTCACTTTATGGTGAACGTGTTGGTGGTTTAACTTTTGTATGTGATAACGCTGAAGCTGCTAAGAATGTTCTAGGTCAGCTTAAAGCAACTGTTCGCCGCATTTATTCAAGCCCACCAACAACTGGTGCATTACTTGTTGACAATGTGTTAAATAGTGCTGAATTAACAGCAACATGGGAAGCTGAACTTGCAGAAATGCGTGAACGTATTGCCAAAATGCGAGATATTCTGTTTGCTCAGTTAAGTAAAGCCATGCCAGGGCGTGACTTTAGTTATCTGGTTAAACAACAAGGTATGTTTAGCTATACTGGTTTGTCTGCTGAACAAGTTGATATTTTAAAAGATAAATATGCAATTTATTTGGTACGAAGTGGTCGTATGTGTGTAGCTGGTTTGAATATGCATAATATCGATTATGTAGCACAATCCATTGCTGAAGTTATTCAGGCAACTGAAGCTGCGGCTTAAGCCACGATATAAAAAACGGGCAATAAGCCCGTTTTTTATATCTCTTAAATTTTTTATTCAAAATGAATAACTGTACGGATAGACTTACCATCGTGCATTAAATCAAATGCGTCATTAATCTGATCTAATCCCATAGTGTGAGTAACAAATGGTTCGAGTTGGATCTCACCTTTCATTGCATCCTCGACCATTCCTGGTAACTGTGAACGACCTTTTACACCACCAAATGCAGTCCCTTTCCATGTTCGGCCAGTGACGAGCTGGAACGGACGTGTAGAGATTTCCTGACCTGCACCTGCTACACCAATAATGACAGATTGTCCCCAGCCACGATGTGCACATTCCAGTGCAGAGCGCATAACATTAACGTTACCAATACACTCAAATGAATGATCAACTCCCCAGCCTGTCATTTCAACAATAACCTGCTGAATTGGCTTATCGTAATCTTTTGGATTTAAAAAGTCAGTCGCACCGAATTCTTCTGCCAGCTTAAATTTTTCAGGATTGGTATCAATGACAATAATACGCCCTGCCTTTGCCTGACGTGCTCCCTGAACAACAGCCAAACCGATTCCACCTAAACCAAATACCGCAACAGAATCTCCCTCTTGAACCTTTGCTGTATTATGCACAGCACCGATGCCTGTTGTGACACCGCAGCCTAATAGACAAACATGTTCATGGTTAGCTTCAGGGTTGATTTTTGCAAGAGAGACTTCAGCAACAACGGTATATTCACTAAATGTAGAGCATCCCATATAGTGATAAATAGGTTCACCATTATAGGAAAAACGTGTTGTGCCATCAGGCATTACACCTTTACCTTGTGTTGCACGAACTGAAACACATAAGTTGGTTTTACCTGATTTACAAAATAAACATTCGCCACATTCTGCTGTATAAAGCGGAATAACGTGATCTCCGGGTTTAACTGAGGTAACACCTTCACCAACTTCAATGACCACACCAGCCCCTTCATGTCCTAATACAGCTGGGAACACACCTTCAGGATCATCACCTGATAATGTAAATGCATCGGTATGGCAGACTCCAGTATGGGTAATTTTGACTAAGACTTCACCTTTTTGAGGTGGTGCCACATCTATTTCAACTATCTCTAACGGTTTTCCAGGCCCAAAAGCAACAGCTGCGCGTGATTTCATCTCATCTTCCTTATATTTGGTCTGCTTCTTTAACAGATTCCGTACAGTAACCTTTTTTTTGTTGCAGATTCAACAATTAACTTAATGATATGATCTATAAAACCTATAAATATTTGTAGCAATGAAACTTCGTAACATATCGATTGTATTGTTAATGAGCACTTTTACAATAACAGGTTGTAGTTTACCTATGAATGAATCAAAAAAAGATACCCCAATTACAACACATCCAGAACACTGGATTAATGAACCTGATGCTCAGGAAAAGTTGAATAAAGGTCTAACCGCGTATTTAGCAATGAGCGATGCTTTTCAAAGCATTGCAGCACGAGTACATCTGATCCGGCAAGCTCAATACACACTCGATCTACAATATTATATCTGGGGAAATGATTTTATTGGTAACCTGATGCTAAATGAGCTTTTAAAGGCTGCTGATCGTGGTGTTAAAGTTCGTTTACTGATCGATGATCAAAATGGTATTAAACTCGATAAACAGCTTAAAGCGCTGATTTCTCATCCAAACATCCAGATCAAATTTTATAATCCTTATAAGTTTAGAAAATTAAGAGTAATTGATTATATTTTTAGATTAAAACAAATTAATCATCGCATGCATAATAAATTGATTATTGCTGATGGCATTATTGCTGTAACAGGCGGACGTAATATTAGTAGTGAATATTTTGATGCCAGTGAATCATTCCAATTTACAGATATGGATATTTTATTCTTTGGAAATGCAGTAAAACGTGCCAATGATGTTGTACTTGAATTTTGGAATAATGATTTAAGCTATCCAGTTCAGCAATTCATTGGTAAAGGGACAACACAGGAACTTGAAAAGCTAAGAGTTCAGTTTAATAAACTTGCACGCAAAGATAATCCTACCGATGATAAGGTTGATGAGGAACGAGAAGAGCTTGCTAAAGAACTTAAAAATAGCCATCTTAACTGGGCTAAAGCCTATTTTCTTGCTGACTCTCCTAAAAAGACACTTTCCCTAGCAAAAGACAAAGAGTTAATTTATAACCAGATCAAACATCATATGGGTGATCCTAGAGAAGAAATGGATCTTATTGCCGCTTATTTTGTACCTACAAAGTCTGGAACAAAATATCTAACACAGCTCGCTGCCAATCAAGTTGATATTCGGGTTTTAACAAATTCATTTGTCGCAAATGATGTTGCACTAGTGCATGCTTTTTATCAAAAATATCGCCATGAGTTATTGAAAAATGGGGTGCGATTATATGAGTTTAAACCATATATCGAAAGGAAACGTCGTACATGGTATGAAGTTGTTACAGGCAACGTTATTCCCAAAAAAGGAAAAAATAAATCCAGCCTACATGCAAAATTTATCGACATAGATGATAAAGTTTTTATTGGATCATTTAATCTGGATCCAAGATCTTTTAATTTAAACACTGAAGTAGGCCTTGTCGTTGAATCAAATCAGCTGCAAGAACAAATTTCACAAATACTCGACCAAACACTATTTAAAGTAGCTTATGAATTAAAACTTGATCAGAATGGTCAAATCACCTGGCTGGATCATCAAGAAAATGGACAAACCACTAAATATAATATCGATCCACATACCACAAAATTTCAGCGTGCAGTCATGTATACCATTTCTTATCTACCCGTCGAATGGATGATGTAAATTAATGCTGGGCTTTAAATAGGCAAAGTGCATTCTTTTCAAACATCAAAGTAACATTACTAAAACCAGCTTCACTCAGGCTCTGGAAATGTTCTACTTTATTCATGAAAAGCTCAGTATTACTCATACCATTTTCAGCTATGATATGATCACAAACAAAATACACTGCTTCATCAGCTAAAAGTGTATGTACAGTTTTATGAAATCGATATGCATAAGCTTTATGACGTAGCTCATGTAGTGCCTGATGAATAATAATGACATCATACTTTGCTAGATTTTTATTCCAGTTATCTTTTTTAAAATCTCCAATTATAAATTCTGCCCTATTTAACTCACTACATGTCATTTTGGATTGAGCTAATTGATGCATAGCGTTTGAAAAATCAAATGCAGTATAAGAAACTTTCAGACATTGGCTAAGTATTAATTTAGCTAAAAAACCAGGTCCAGATCCGATTTCCAGGATACGACAATCCATAGCTTTATTTTCCTGAATATAATTAACATAAAAGTTAAAGAAATCCACCCTCCAAGGTCTTATCTGGTTTGCTTCATTTGCCCACTGTTCTGCATCGTAAGGATTTTTTAAGTCTATCGGACTATCTACATCTTGTATTGTTGTCATATGATTTTCCATTCAAGCCTGTTATTTAGACATAATTAATATAATTATCGATTTAAAATTTACATGATATTTCATTTGATCTAAAATTACTTTTTTTGAAAAATCTCCCTTAAAATGCAATTTTTTGATCTTGGTCATCAATTTAATCTTAATGATATTCTGCTTCCCACACAAAAATTGGATGACTTACAATTTCATGACTGGTTTTTACGCAAAGTCAGAGTCGAATATGATTGTCTGAATAGTGACGACATATTACATGGACAAGCGGTTATCCAATCAGATCAAAACATCCAGATAGAATTAGAATGGGCGATACTTGATACTGGCCATGAACTGCAAGTCACTTTTAAGGGCATTGAAACTATTGAGGACAGCGAAGTCTTGATTGTTGTTAAAGGTGCTAAGCTTGTTGATCAAGATAATCATCCGGTTAGCACACAAATATTGCGTTTATGGATTGAAGGCACTTTACTCCCACTGCTCCCACATATAAAAACACAAATTAAAAGTCATTTGAACTTATGGGATTATGTTGAATATGACGGATAGTTTTTGACTTTTCTTAGTTCTCTGCACTATTAATTTTTATCTAGCATCATGATCTAGACAATGATGAATTCCTGCCTCGATTACATCAAAAATTTTTTGGTGCATCATTTGAGCAATATTAAATCTCATAAATTGTGATGCTCCTGAAGAATGACTAAAAGAATTCCCGGGAGCCAATATCACTCCATGTTTCAAACAGAATTTTGATAATTCAGCTGCATCAATATTCTCTGGCAAATGACACCATAGAAATAAACCTGCTTTGGGAATAGTCCATGGTAAAATATGATATTTTTCAAGCTTATTTATTGTTTCCTTCATTGCTTTATTTAATCGAATTTTCAATCTTTCTATAGATTTTATATAATTAGTATCGTTTAAAATATGATAAATAATTTCAGCATTTAAATGATTACAACTAAAATTTGTAGCAATTCTTAGATTGATTAATTCTTCAATCTGATCTTGATGACTAATGATATAACCAGTACGTATAGATGCTGAGAGTGTCTTCGAAAAACTCCCGATTTGAATGACATGCTGAAATCCTGCCAATGCTGCATATCTTGGTGCAGCTATGAACTCAAAATCAGCAAAGATATCATCTTCAATAATCACTAAATTAGCTTGTTCTGCCATCTTGGCAATTTGATAAGCATGCTGAATAGACAAACAGGCCCCTGTAGGATTGTGTATACCTGAATTTGTCAGATAAAGCTTGGGTTTTAGCTGTAGTGCCTTTTCAAAAGCATGAAGATCTGGTCCATTTTCAGTGAATGGAACTGCTATATATTGAAGCTGATGTACTTTTATTAGTGCTTGAAAATTAAAATAGCAAGGATCATCAACCAATATGACATCACCAGCATTGAGTAAATGACGAAAAACCAGATCAATGGCTTGAGTACCAGAATCGGTTAATAAAATTTGATTCATATTTACATGAATATCTTGGTTTTTTTTACGTTGCGCTATAGTTTTTCTTAAACCTGAATGCCCTTGTGGAGCAGGATAGTCGGTTAAAAATCTTGAATCCAGTTTTAAAGCCTGTTTTAAACCTTTACGGACACTCGTTTCAGACATCCAGTCAGAAGGTAGCCAGCCACAACCAGGTTTATATATCTCATTTTTTGCTTCAAGGGATTGCCTTGATATCCATAATGGATCTATTTCACGCTCATACTGAACAACCGACTCTAATACAGGTATTTCAGAGACACCTGACACATAATAACCAGAACCAGCTCTTGACTCGATTATTAATTCTGCTTGCATTCTGGCATAAGCCTCTACAACAGTCGAAACTGAAAAACCAAGTTTTTTTGCAAGTTGTCGAACTGATGGTAAACGAGAGCCCGATATCAACTTTTTATTATCTATTTGCTCTTTAATATGTGAGATCACAATGTCAATTTTCGTTTTCATTCAGTTTCCATACAATTTTTTGTTGTGCCATACAATTCAAACTATACTGGATTATTGATCATAACAGTATTTTTCAATTGTAATTGAGTGTTTCTTTTAACCTGACACCTGAACATATAAGTTTTCTATAAAAATACTGGTATTTATTTATGGATCAAACAAAACTTGGCTGGATATATGGTGTTATAGGCGTAATTATATTTGCAGGTTCATTGCCAGCAACCCGCATCGCCGTAATGGATTTTACTCCTGAATTTTTAACAGCAATACGTGCCGTTATCGCTGGTATATTCGGAGGAATGTGTCTTTTATTTTTGAAGCAAGCAAAGCCGAATCGTCAACAAGTCAAATCTCTAACTATAGTTGCAATGGGTGTAGTCATGGGTTTTCCTTTATTCACTGCTTTGGCTCTGCAAACCATAACCTCTGCACGTGCAATTGTTTTTATTGGATTACTTCCACTTGCTACAGCAATCTTTGGTGTATTAAGAGCAGGAGAAAAACCATCCATCCTGTTTTGGGGATTTGCTGTATTGGGAAGTAGTTTGGTAACTTCTTTTATGCTTTTTCAAGAAGAAGCCAGTTTCTATTCAATTGGCGATTTGTATATGATTGCTTCTATCATTGTATGTGGCTTGGGTTATGCTGAAGGTGGAAAACTTTCACGTGACCTCGGTGGCTGGCAAGTTATTTGTTGGGCTTTAGTTATATCACTACCTTTCATGTTTTATTTAACAATATGGACGATACCTCAAGATTTTCACAACATTCATCTAAGCTCATTTTTTGGACTACTCTATGTCTCTATATTTAGTATGCTTATTGGTTTTTTCTTTTGGTATCAAGGACTAGCTCTTGGTGGTATAGCGAAAGTCGGTCAAATACAGCTGCTTCAACCTTTTATTGGTTTTACCTTATCAGCGCTATTACTTAGTGAGAAGATTAGTTTTATGATGATACTTATTACTCTTGCTCTTATTGGTTGTGTCATTATGGCCAGAAAATTTTCATAAATAGAAATACCGTCTCTAAAGTAAACCCATTTCTATGAATATTTTTTTATAACTTTCAGCCTTGTCTTCAAGTGCCAAAGGGTATGCTCTTGAAGATGATGGCATGCGGTATAAAGTCAAATCCCTAGATGCAAAATACGCTTTTGATGCTTTTCCTATAATAGGTTTTATCGTTCCTTCAGGCATAGAAAGCATTAATGTATCCGTTGCTTTATCCCCTGTCGTCATAATGTTTTGACATAGAGGAATCTGCTCCAGAATTTGTTCGAGGTTAGTTGCTGTATGAATCTGTAAAAACTTATCAGATGCATTACCTTTTAAACGAATGACTTTATATGCAGTATCAAAAATAGCAATTCCTTTTTCATTTAGGAAATTACGAATCAGCTCTTCTTTAAAGCTTTTATTTGGTAAGTTTAGAAAATAGTTTTTATCTTTATAGAAAATTAATCCTAAAATACGCCACATATCATTTTGATAATTCGGATAATAAAAATCCATCTTCCAACGCGTTTTGGGAGGTGGAAAACTACCCAACATTAGTAGCCTTGCATTAGGTGGTAGAAAGGGTTCAAGAGGGTGAGTTTCTATATTTAATTCAATCACTTAAGCAACAACATCTATTGTATTTTAAC
>NZ_OOGT01000120.1 GCF_900323515.1 Acinetobacter stercoris
TTTTTATTTTTATCTAAGGATAGATAAAAATTTGCTTAGTATTTTTTTTCAGTTTCTTGCCGAAAATAATTATTTTTTAAAGTAAGTTTAGATGATTAACCTGCATGCAAACAGGATCATAGATAACAACATGCAGAAACAACATTTTTTAAAACTGGCTCTTTCAATTTTTATCTCTACACAACTTGTCGCGTGTAACGATGATGATAATGACTTTACTGCTGCTATAGCACCAGAAAAACGCCCTAATGTACTTTTTATCATGGCTGACGATCTTGGTTATTCTGATATTGGCGCATTTGGTGGAGAAATTCATACTCCGAATCTGGATGCTCTCGCCTCACAAGGTCGTTTACTGACAGATTATCACACAGCTCCAACCTGTTCCCCTACTCGGGCACAACTCATTTCAGGAGCAGATCACCATTTGTCTGGTATAGGCTCAATGGCTGAGCTTGCAGGAAATCTTAAAGGTGAACCTGGATATGAGGGCTATCTCAATGAACGTTCTTTATCAATTGCGGAGGTTTTAAAAGATAATGGCTACCATACCTATATTTCTGGTAAATGGCATTTAAGTGATACCGATAGAAACAATCCTGAAAATGCAGCCAAGACCAATGCTCATGCTAAAGGCTTTGAACGCTCATTTACCTTATTGCAAGGTCTGGATTTGCACTTTAAGCAAAATCCAAGTCAATACAATCGAGAAAGACAGGCAACCTATACTGAAGATGGCAAGGAAGTTCCTATTTCAGATTTACCTGACAATTTTTACTCTAGTGATTATTATGCAGATAAGGTCATTCATTATATAGAATCCAACCGCAATGATGGCAAACCTTTTTTTGCCTATGCCGCATTTACAGCTCCCCACTGGCCACTACAGGCTCCAACAGAATATAGTGACCGTTATAAGGGCAAATACGATGCAGGTTATGATGCTATTCGTAATGCACGTTTGGAACGTCAGAAAAAACTTGGAATAATTCCTGCAGACTTCAAAGCAGCAATACCAATCGAGACCAATACTGCTCCACAAAGATATGGCAAATGGGATGAATTATCTGCTGAACAAAAAGCAATAGAAGCACGAAAAATGGAAGTCTATGCAGGTATGGTCGAAAATCTGGACTTCAATATTGGCCGGATTATTCAGTATTTAAAAGATCATAAACTCTATGAAAACACCCTGATTTTCTTTGTATCGGACAACGGTGCAGAGGGTTTCATTCGAGGTGGTAATTCACCATCTCAAGGCTTTGATAATTCTTTGGGCAATATTGGCAACGCCAATTCTTATACCTTTATTGGACCGCGTTGGGCAGAAGTCAGCGCAACACCTTTTCATCTCTGGAAAGATACTGCGGGTGAAGGTGCAACAACAGCTCCAGCCATTGTTAAACTTCCAAATCAGACAAAATCCATTGAAACATTCCATGGTTTTGCTTCTGTTTTAGATGTATTTCCAACCATTCTCGATTTTGCAAGGATTTCCGTACCGCAAAACCAGTATAAAGGTAGAACAATCAATACCCCATCTGGAGTATCCTGGAAAAATCTCCTTGAGCAAAAAACTCAATCTTTACGAGATAGCAATTTTGTCTTTGCTGATGAACTACATGCCAGTAAATATCTAAAATCAGGTGAATGGAAAATTGCCCATCAAGGGCGTGCAATACTTGCCAATGGTACTGCTGAATGGGAACTGTACGATCTAAAAAATGACAGAGGTGAAACAACCAATTTGGCGAAACAACGTCCTGATAAAGTACAAGCTTTAGCAGAGTTGTATCAAAAATATGCCAAAGCAAATGGTGTACTGGATTATCCTCAACAATGAAATTAGTTCATCTGGTATTTTTAAATTTGAGTTGCATCATCCTTTTTGGATGTAGCAACTCAAATTCTCATGAAACACATCAAAAGTCACAGACATCAGCGGCAAAAAAAACTGAATCTGTAACAGAAATCTTAAAACTTGGTAACTTAACCGAGTGCAAACAGTATTCAGGATTACCCAAAGATTGGTTAACCAGCCCTCATGCTGGCATGGTCAGTATTCCAGCTGGTCAGTTTGAGCTTGGTTCTGAACTCGCATATCAGGATGAGCAAAATTTTGGACAGAAGAAACGTAATGTCCCTGCTTTCTGGATTGACCAAACTGAAGTTACTGTGGCTCAGTTTCAAACTTTTGTAGATGCAACAGGCTACGTCACAGATGCTGAAAAACAAAAAACCGCTGCAGTGTTCAGTCCAGCCCCCGAAAAGGTTAAAATCTGGTGGCAGCTAAAATCAGGCTATACATGGCGTACCCCAAATGGCTTACATGGTCAAAAGCCCCTGCCTCACGAACCTGTTCGCTATGTAACCTTAAATGATGCAGAAAATTATGCTGTGTGGCTGGGTAGAGAAATTCCAACTGAAATCGAATGGGAATATGCAGCGAAAGCTGGACAAAATGAAGATGTAGCCCTCCATCATCAGCCTCGTGATCATCAACATCTTCCACAAGCTAACTATTGGCAAGGTGAGTTTCCGACAAAAAATCTGCTAGAAGATGGGTTTGAAGGTATTGCTCCTGCTGGATGTTTCAAAGCCAATGCATTTGGCTTATATGACATGATCGGAAATGTATGGGAATGGACTACAACGCCTTATCAAGGTGCTCATGACATGCACCTTGGAAATCCTTCTGCACTTCGGCAATCCGAAATTAAAGCACGCGAATATGTAATCAAAGGAGGTTCATTTTTATGTGCGGACAATTATTGTGCCAGATTCAGGAATAGTGCCCGATATCCTCAAGAAACTGATCTAGCTATAACTCATGTTGGCTTCAGAACAATCTTGCGAGGATCTTGATAAAAATTGAAGATAATATGTTGAAGTCATTACAAATATACAAATTTATTTTTTTATGCATTCCTTATACTTGATCAAGAAAGTGGTAAGGAAATCATGATGAAAAAGATTTTAACATTGATTGCGCTTGGTATATCTATCAGTCTCACTGCCTGTGCTGTTCACACACCATCTGGAAGCGTTATTGTTGATCCTGATGGGCCATATGATCGAGGCGGTTATCATGAGCATAGACGTGGCGGAGATTTTTGCCCACCTGGTCAAGCCAAAAAAGGGCGTTGTTAAAACCAATAAAAACTCTCTGTATAGAGAGTTTTTTTATGCCTGATAATTTCAAGGCAGAGATTTATACAATTTTGGTATGAAATGCCACCCTTTTCTTAAACTTGGCGTGGATAATGTATACATCTGTATATTAATGTTCAAAATCTCGAGATATTTTGCATGTCAAACTCAATTGATGGTTTACAATTTCCACTTCAAAGTGATACTCAAAAAGCAAGTAGTTCTGAGACAGGTAAAGCTATTCTCGCAGAAGCACTATGCATAGTGGATAATAAAACGTCACAGCAACTTCTCCATGAAAAGAACTGGCGTAAACAGTATCCAAGATATTTTAAAGCACTTGTTGAGCACGGGATTCGTAATACAAGTAATCCAATTACTATCGCAAAACAAGGCTTACACAAGGCACAGAATAGTTTTGAATTTTACCGTGATGGTCATTGTTATCTACTTAAAGATGTCATGGAAATTCCTGCCATCGACCAGTTTGAAACATTTAAGTTTCAGGGACAGCATCAATCAGAACCTGAATGGTATGTCCCATATCACGGTCAGAAACTACAGGGACAGTCATTATTAACACAAATTCAAATATGGGAAGAAAAAGGCATTATTGAACCTAGTCATGCCAAGGCATTACGCGAAGTCATTGATCACCCTGAATGGTTTGATTTATCTGATCGCACAATGGTTTTATTTGGTGCAGGCTCAGAAGCAGGTCCACTTACATGGCTGGCAAAATGGAAAGCAAATATTATTGCCATTGACCTTCCTAATGCGAAAGTCTGGCAAAAAATATTAACAACTATTCAGCAAGGTAACGCGACGTTATATGCCCCAGCTTTAGAGCAACTCCCAAGCAATCTATCAATCGATGAAATTAAAGATAAGTTAGGTGCAAACCTTTTAACCCAGATTCCAGAAATTGCGCACTGGTTAGTTCAAAACCCTCACAAACTGGATCTCGCTGCAATCGCCTATCTTGATGGCGAAAAGCACGTTCGGGTATCTATGGCTATGGACAGCATCATGCAATATGTCAGTGATCAGAAACCTGATAGTAGTCTGATGTATATGTGCACCCCAACAGATGTATATGCGGTACCTAAAGAAGTTACAGAAGCATCTATTCAGAAATATCAAGATCGTTCAAAACTGCAAAAGAGCGTAACCAAAGGAATTTCTTCGCTATCACTTAAACAAATGTTTAAGCCAAATCAGCAGAAGCTTATTTCTTCAGACAATGGTAAAGCTTATGGGATTGCAGATTGTCTGGTTATTGAACAAGGCCCGAACTATGCTTTGGCAAAACGTATTCAGCAATGGCGTGCTACTCTGGCACGCCATCATGGCCAGATGGTCAGTATCAATATTGCACCGTCCACTACAACCCATTCTGTCACCAAGAATCCTTTACTTAAAGCTGCATTTAGTGGCGCTAATTTATTTGATGTTGAAGCTTTTTTGCCTGAGACAACCAACGCTTTGATGGCAGCACTCTGGATTCATGATCTTAAAAATCCAAAATCAGTTGCTAATCCACACGCAAATCTGGAGCATCCTTTAGAATTAATAATGTCTGGTGCTAATCATGGAGGTCTATGGCGAGTTGCATACCTGGCTAGAACTGCACTCCCCTTTGCTGCACTTTATGGATTGGCTAAAGATAAATTACCGATTGAAAAACTCTTTAAACGCAAGCAAGGCTCCTGATACCCACCAATATACTCATATTAAATTGTTTAATTCACAGTAAAGCCAGACTGATCATCTGGCTTTTTTCAGTTAAAATGTTTGTGCACCTATCGAGAGAATTATTAAGTTATTCTCTTAATTAAACCTAATTCTATTTATTTGACTTTTCATTAATAATAATACGTCTCATTAGTATTTTTATTACAAATAATGTAACTTCATGTTTCAAAAATAATTAATATTATACAACTGATTTTAAATAGTATTTTACAAAATACTCAATTACATAATATCTTAATATGAAACTTAAAGCCATATTAATGAAACCTTAAACTTACAAAAAAATTACTATTAAGTTACACTAAATTTTTAGCAAATTTATCTATGGTGACATGAATAACTTTTCTAAATTCTTAAAACAAACCACAAAGTCTCAACAAGAAAGTATTCGGGCTTATCACCTTGGTCAGTTAAAAGTATGGTTAAAAAAATCATCAGATCGTCATTCTGCCTGGATTTATTTACCACTGAGATGGTTAGCCAGCTTATTCAATATTAAAGCGTTGACGCCTATACCCAATCGTGGCGGTAGTCGAGCTATTTTATGTGAAGCTTACAGGATTCAGGATTTACAAGGTATTGGAGTTTCTACACCTAATATTTTGGCTATTTCTCCTTCAGGTTTACTTCTAGAAGATGCAGCACAAATGGGTGAAGATGTTATCCAGTTAGATCATGCATTGGCGATGTATCAAGATGATAGTGAGCGCAAATTTGAATTGTTTGAAGATGCGGTAAAAGCTATTCAGGAAGTACATCAAAAAGATGGTTATCTCAGTGAAGCTTTTGCAAGAAATATTCTGGTCAGTAAAGATAAACAATTTACATTTATTGATTTTGAAACAGACCCAGGCGAAGTTCTTGATATCGAAACTTGTCAAATCAGAGACTGGTTATGTTTCATTTTTTCAACAGCTTATCGTTTTACTGAAGAAGAAATACCTCGTATTTGTCAAATTTTCATCAATACGGTTTTTCCTTATAAAAAAATTTATAAAGGTATTAAAAGTATTGGTAAAAAATTGGCTTGGGCAAAAAAAATTAAATTCGACAAATTTGGCAATGATGGAAAACGTATTCAAAAATGTCTGATGTTTTTTCAGATATTGGAACAGGAAGAACCTTTACCAATGATTTAATATGTTCCGGATTTAGTTAAATAATCATATAAAATTTTAACTGAATCTTAAATTTTCTACGTGATCATTACTCGCCATGATCTATAGAATGTTCTTGTTTATGAATGCTAAGGTATACAGGTAAGCGTACTAAAGCGCTTAACCCACCTAACTCTGAGCTACGTGAGAGAACTAATTCTCCACCTAAATGCTGTATTGCTTTTTGAACGATAGATAGCCCTAAACCGCTACCAACTTCAAGATGGTGATGTACTCGATAAAAACGTTTTAAAACTTTCTCATATTCATCGGGTTCAAGACCAGGACCATTATCTTCAATTAAAATACAACCGATATCAGCACTTTCCCGAATGACCGAAACATTGATCATTCCAGATTCTGGTGTGTATTTAATTGCATTATCAATCAAGTTAAAAATAATAGAATGGATTGTAGGTTCAATACTCTGCATTTCCACAAGATCATTGCGTTCAAATCCTAGATCAATATCTTTCGCCATTGCGAGATTCATCAACTGTTCAACACAACTTAATGCGACATCATTCAATTTAAAAGTTGTAATCGCGTCAATCTGATAAAGTGAAGCATCCTGTTTCGCAAGAGCTAACAATTGCGTCACTAAATGTTGCATACGCGCCAAACCTTTACTCAAATTTTGTAAATTTTCCATTTCTGGAAATTCACTTAATAAAATTTTAGTTTGCAAGTTCAAAGCAGTAATAGGTGTTCTCAGCTCATGGGCTGCATCGGCAATGAACTGTTTTTGTTCTTGTTGTGATTCGGAAATACGTTCAAATAAATGATTGATTTCAGTAGTGGTAGAAAGCAGTTCAATTGGATACTGTGAATCGTCAATTGGCTCCAGAGAGTTCGAATCACGCTGAGTAAGATCTGTGCGCAAATCATCTAGCGGTTTTAAACTTCGACGAATAATGATAATCAAACCAAAAATCGCAAAAGGAATAATAATCAGATAAGGAATAAACATACTGCCAGCTAGCTCAAGAGCAAGAACCTGACGTACTTTTTCCTGCTGACTGACCTGAATCTGATACTCGCCAAAAGGCAAGACGTATGCATACCAAATACCATGATTGGTTTGTTGACGATAGAAACCTTCTTTTTTTACTGGTGGCACCAATAAATGATGTTCATGATGCATATAATTCTGATCTTTATATGCCCAGACATCAACAAACATGTCCTCTTCATGATAATGTCGGCTACTATCATATTTACTGGCAACGGGCTCGACATTATGCGTTGAGATTCTCTCTGCCAGGTATTTCATCTGTGAGTCTAAAACTTCGTTAATTTCACCCAAAGAAATTTTATAGGCAGTAAAAACAAAAATGCACCCCAATAAAATACTAAATAATGAGGTGTATCCAATTAGTTGTTTTTTAAGAGAATAATGGGGCGATGGCATATCTATTCTTTAGAGGTCTGACCTAATCTATAACCTAAGCCACGAATTGTTCTAATAAAGTTCTTACCTAATTTTGAACGTAAATGATGGACATAGACTTCAATGGTATTACTCGTAACCTCGCTATCAAAATCATACAATTTATCTTCAAGATTTGCTTTAGAAAAAATCTTGTTAGGATGCGTCATTAAAGGAATTAAAATTGCCCATTCACGATTAGACAACTCTATTTCCTGACCATTCATTGTAGCGATATGTTGCTCAACATTTAAGATCAAATCACCACTTTTTAAAATTAAATCATTTGCAGTTGAGGCCTGAGCTTCAGTACCCACCCGACGAAGCAAAGCCTGGATACGTGCAAGTAATTCATCAAATTCATAAGGCTTGATCAAATAATCATCTGCACCCTGATTTAATCCATCTACCCTGTTCTGTAGTTGGTCCCGAGCCGAAATAATCAATACAGGTACTTTCGTTTTTTGACGAATTTGCTTAAGGACTTGCATGCCATCCATCATTGGCAGACCAAGATCAAGTAAAACCAGATCAAAGTTTTGCTGTACAAGAAGTTTTAGCCCTTCTATACCATTATTTACCCAATCTACTTCAAATTGATGATATCGAAGCAAAGTCATTGTCGACTCAGCAATCATAAAATCATCTTCAATCATCAATATCTTAGCCATATGTGGAACTCCTACTTCTGCTGAGCCTTGCATTTTTCTAACAGATCGATTTTTGGATCGATAGTTTTTGTTTTAATATCTAGCATACTGAGTAAACTTGGAAATAAATTATCCTGACTTACTTCATTTTTACTTTGAGATGCCAAACAGTTCACCTGTTCAGATGCAACTTTTTTCCACGCAGGAGAAAACCACATCAGCATAGGAATATGCGTTTGCTGAGAAGGAGCAATAGCATATGGTGCTCCATGTAGATACATTCCTTTTTCCCCAGTCGATTCACCATGATCTGATAAATACCAAAAACCCGTTTGATATTTTTTGTTTGCTTTTAAAATCTCAATAACCTGATTTAAATTATGATCAGTATAAACAATCGAATTATCATAACTGTTAATCAATGCATTTCCAGCACAATCCTGAATCGCATTAGTATCACAAGTTGGTTTAAACGGTGAAAACTCTGCTGTTGTTCGCTTGTAATATGCAGGACCATGACTCCCTACCTGATGTAATACAATCAATCTCGGTGTCTGATCATTTTCAGGGATTTTTCCAAGATAATCTTTTAAACCATCAACCAAGACAGCATCTAGACATTCCCCATCAGAACACCATTTTTGCTTGATAGATTCAGGCATCTTATACAATTCAATACGGTTACAGGCACCTTTACAACCTGAATTATTATCAATCCAGGTCACTTTATAACCTGCCCGTTTTGCAATATCGAGCAAACCTTCACGATGATGAGCCAAATTTTCATCATAATCTTTACGTTGCATACCTGAGAACATGCAAGGAACTGATACAGCAGTCGAGGTTCCACATGAAGAAGCCTGAGTAAAGTTAATCAGCCCCTCTTGCTTGGCTAGTAATGGATTGGTGTTTTTGGCATATCCGTTTAGTGAAAAACTTTCAGCACGTGCAGTTTCACCTACAACCAATACCATCAATTTAGGTAACTGGTTCGGTATTTTTCGTAACGTTGCATCTTGCCCATAAGTCACCAGCGGAAGGTCTTCCTTAGGTGCTTTCTTGCGATAATACGACATCAAGGAAGATGTTGAATTTAAAGGTGAAATCATACCCTTAAGTGTTCTATTCTCACGAAAAATAGGTGCATAATTACCATAATAGACAAATAGCAAACCTCCCAGAATAATTACTGACAGTACGATACTCACAACCTTGTTGAGTAGCATACGGCTAATTGGTTCAGGTTTGATTTTTACCCAGAGTAAAAATGCAATCGGCAGGATCACAAAACCCAATATCCAAAAAAAGAATTTCAATGAAATCAGATCAGATACTTCTGCCTCATCCGTCTGCATCATATTCTGAATTTGGTCTGGTGAGATCACTACGCCTAGTGAATTGACAAAATATGAACTAAAGCCACCGATCAGCACCAATATAATGCCTATCACCTTAGCAGTCCATTTCCAGCCAAGAATCTGTATGACAACATTATACATTGCTACCAATACAAGCACTGTTGAAATTAAAAATAAATTTGCCTTAATACCATGATAGGAAGTTAGCTTTTGAATTTGATAAAAAAAACTAAAATTCAGGCAAACACCTAACCAGGTAGCAATGATCAAGTTGAAACATACTAAGGAAAATTGTCTGGAGCGACTTATCATTTGTCAGGGGTACTCAAATCACATTAATAGAAAAAGCTCTTATGATTTGGCAAAATTACTTTGATAAGCTTAAAACTGACTTAAACAAAATTTAATCTTTTTTTATTTTCTATATTTTATTCATATACTTAAAATAATTGTTTTATTTTTTATCGAAATTTAAATCATACCCAACTGAAAATCACAGTAAACAGGATAATTTAAACACTGTCTTTTTATACAAAACATCTTGTCACTCTACCTCAATCAACAAACATAAAATTCAAATTTATAAAATGCTCCAGTCTTTATTTCACAGGTAAGTCTTTCATGCTCAAAGGCACATCATCACAGTCAATTCATGATCGACTGACCATAATGACATGCTCTTCATCCATAAAAACCTTAGCCTACAATACGATACCTATTGATCAATAGCTCATACCCTATTTTGACATTTCTTTAACATATCATTTACTGGATCTTTCGTTTCAGTTTGTATGTCAAGCAGGCTCAGAAAAGTCGGGAACAAATTGTCTTGGCTTAAGATGTGATGCTGTTGCTTGAACAAACAATCAACTTTATCACCAGAAGACTCCCGCCATTGTGGTGAGAACCACATCATCATGGGAATATGCTTTTGCTGTGAAGGTGCGATCAAGTAAGTTGTACCATGCAAATACTCACCTCGTTCTCCTGTGGATTCGCCATGATCTGACAAATACCAGAAACCTGTTTGATAACGTTGATCCTTTTCAAGGATTTGTAGAATTTGATCTAAAATATGATCTGTATACACAATGGTATTGTCATAACTATTTACGATCTGTGTGTGTGTACAATCCTGTAAGGAGCTACTGTTGCAAATAGGTTGAAATGGTGAAAAAGCTGGCGTCGTACGATTATAGTAAGCAGGTCCATGACTACCGCGTTGATGTAACACTACAACTTGTGGTGTCCGATCCGAAGCAGGAATACTTGCCAGATATGATTTAAAGCTTTCCAGCAATACATCATCCAGGCAAAAACCGTCATCTTTACAGTATTGTTCTTTCAGGCTCTTGCTAATTTCGATCTGATCAACCCGATCACATACACCTTTGCAGCCAGAGTCATTATCAATCCATGTCACTTTATAACCTACTCTTTGAACAATATCGAGCAGACCTTCTCTATGTGCAGCAACATCTGGCTTGTAGTTTTTTCTAGGCATTCCTGAAAACATACAAGGAACTGAAACAGCAGTTGAAGTACCACAAGAATAGACCTGGCTGAAATTAAGAAGATCTTTTCTCAACGATAGCTTTGGATTGGTATTTCTTCGATAACCATTTAAAGAAAAACTTTCAGCCCGTGCAGCTTCACCAACAACTAATACCATCATTCTAGGTTTAGCTTCATGATTGGCTTTATATGAAAGATGTGCATCCGTACCATAAGGCTGTATGGGTTTTTGCTCAATGTTTAAATGCCCCAGATAGATATAACCAGAATTAAGAACATTATGCGGTGAAATCAGATAACGCATTTCTTTATGTTCACGGAACAAATGAACAAAATTTAAATAATTACTCAGGATTAAAACCAGTAAAATAGCAATTGAAACAATAATATGTAATAGTTTTGCTTTTAATCTTGATGTAAAAGACTCCGGTTTGATGGGGGTTATCCACACCAGGAGCAATGGCAAGAATATAAACAATACACACCAATACCAGAAATATGAAGTAATTAATTGCATGACCTCAGCAGAATCGGTTTGCATCACATTCTGGATTTGCTCAGGAGAAATATAAACACCAAAGTTATTTGAAAAATATGATGCTATACCAGCAATGATAATCAAGATCGAACTCATGATTTTTGCGCTGTATTTCCACTGAAAAACTTGTAGCCAAAAATTAAAATATGCGACCAAGCAAACAGTGACTATCACTATCCAAAGGCTCTTTGGCAGACCATTATCATTGGCATAAAAATATGCCTTGTTATAAAAAATAAAATTACCACCCACTGCCAGCCAGATTGCACACATCAAATTAAAACGGCTTAAAGACAGTGGTGGAACCAGATTCCTGAATTTATCAAAAAACTTAAACATATACATACGATTGGATACAATCAACCACGACTGTTTAAAAAACAGATCACTTGATTAATGGGAGAATAGAAAAATAAACAACAAATTAATTACAGCTTAAAACTTAATGAAGATAAACTAAATACCAAGTTTAGATAAAATCAAATTA
>NZ_OOGT01000295.1 GCF_900323515.1 Acinetobacter stercoris
TATTTATAGCAATACATCAAAAATCAATGATGATGTGCTCCACACTTTCTGCATTCCTTAATTTGAACATCATTCTCATCCAGTTCATATTCATAAGTATGTATGCAGAAAATTTTCCTTAAAAGCTGAAGCATGGCTTACTCCTTAAATTTTACTTTAGCTTTAGATATTTCATCCTGAAACATCTATGTCACTCATGTGACTGATGAATATATTAAGCATAATTTGTGAAATAGTTCAAATTTTATTCATTCATTTTTATACTTGACCAAAGATCATTAATTAGAAAAACTTATATATGAGAAAATAAACGATAGCAAATAAGTATCCAATCTATTGACAAATAAAACTTAAAAAAAAGCTGATTTTGATCTTGATTTAATCGTTTAAATATATAGGATGAAGATAAGAATATTTTCTATTTAGAATTTTTTAAATAGAAAAATCAACAAAACAACGTGCAAGAATTCAATCAATAATCATCACGAATAAAAGGATTTATCTATGCAAGGACATATGATGTTCCAGCCCCTACTCATTAGCAGTTTAATTAAGCATGCCGAACGTTATCATGGGGATACAGCGATCATTTCCAAAAATACAGATGGAACAATCACAAAAACTGATTGGACACATATTTCAGAGAATTCAAAACGTTTTGCAAATGCGCTGAGTGCTTTAGGACTTAAGGAAAGTGACCGTGTCGCGACTATAGCCTGGAATAATCACCGTCATCTGGAATCCTGGTATGCCATTTCTGGAAGTGGTTTTGTGTGCCATACCATTAATCCTAGGCTCTTCCCTGAACAATTAGTTTTTATTATTAATGATGCTCAGGATAAAGTCGTACTCTTTGATAAAACATTTTTACCGTTAATTAAAGGTGTAAAATCCCACACCCCTCATGTTGAACACTTTATCTATTTAGGCGCATATGATCAGAATGTGGCAGATGCCGTACCTAATGTTAAGTTTTATGATGTACTGATCGCAGAACAATCTTCTGAATTTGAATGGCCATCATTTGATGAAACCACAGCAAGCTCATTGTGTTATACCTCAGGAACAACTGGCAACCCTAAAGGTGCACTTTACAGCCATCGCTCAACATTACTACATACTTATGCGATCTGTTTACCAGATTCATTAAACCTATCAGCTCACGATGTCATGCTACCTGTCGTTCCAATGTTTCATGTCAATGCATGGGGTACCCCATATGCGGCAGCGATGGTAGGTGCAACATTGGTTCTGCCAGGTCCAGGTCTTGATGGTGCCAGTCTGGTTGAGCTCATTGATGAATTCAAGGTAACTGTTGCTTTAGGCGTACCTACCATTTGGCAAGGTTTATTGGCTGCCGCAAAACAATCAGGTAGTCGTCTAGAAAGTATGAAACGAAATGTTGTAGGGGGATCAGCTTGCCCTCCTGCGATGATGGCTGCCTTTAAAAATAGTTATCAATGTGAAACGATACATGCTTGGGGAATGACTGAGACTAGCCCACTTGGTTCTGCAAACCAGCTGAAGGCAAAACACTCATTACTGTCTGAAGATGAAAAATTTAAACTTCGACTCTCACAAGGACGTCCTCCTTTTGGAGTTGATTTGCGTATTACAGATCAAGAGAATGGGACACATGTCTTGGCAAATGATGGTCATACAAGTGGTAACCTACAAATCAGAGGCCATTGGATTATCGATTCATATCTTGGCAAGTCATCTAGTGCACTGACTTCAGATGGATGGTTTGATACAGGTGATATTGCCACATTAGATGAAGATGGCTATCTCACATTAAGTGATCGTTCCAAAGATTTAATTAAATCTGGTGGAGAATGGATCTCATCGGTTGAACTTGAAAATATCGCTATGGGACATCCTGATATCGCAATGGCAGCAGTTATTGCAGCAACACATCCAAAATGGGATGAACGACCAGTAGTGATTGCCATTAAAACTCCCAATAGCCAGATCACCGAACAGCAGTTATTAGATTATTATTCTGACAAAGTTGCAAAATGGCAAATTCCAGACAAAGTAGTTTTTGTCGATGCGATTCCATTAACAGGTACAGGAAAAATGCTAAAACGTGATTTACGTGAACAATATGGGCATGTTTTATTAAACTGATGAAAGTTCAAAAATCCCCCATTTAACATAGGGGATTTTAGTTTTTATGGATTTCTAAATAAAAGCAAGATTGGTACATGATATGAAAAATATTACTAAGCAAAAGTATCATTCCAAAACTGGATCCAGCTTATCGTTTTCAACATCTTCCAGCCAATCTTCAACACCTAAGTTGTTTGAAATAGCACAATCTTTACTCACCTCAAAGATCAATATGGAATCATTAATACTCAATATATTTGCCAGATGCTTCTTGACCACCTTAGAATGATATTTAGTATTGATTAGCCATGTGGATTTGTTAATACGTATTGAGTGATCATAGCTATCTATAAGCTTATGTATTTCCTCTAAATGTTGATCAACTTGTGTATTAATGAGTACTAAAAAATTCATCGTAACATCCCCCCATTAGTAAAAAATGTGAGTCTTTTCTTATTTTTATCTTAAATGGCTTTGTAAGTTTTATATTTGTCATTTTAGGCTTATTTTTAAATTTTAAACTCAGAATCTGCATTAAAACATCACAATAAGCTCTCAATTGCTCATAAATAACGTGGGTAACCATGTTTCATATAGAGTTTGATCAACTGTAAATTTAAGAAAATGTAAGTTTTCGGTTTATTTTGCACTAATTTACACTTTATTTTGCACTAATTTTTTCGGTTTATTTTGCACTAAAAGTTCTCATTTCAATCACTTGAACTTAAATGCCAACTCATAATTCAAATAACTAAATGCCATCATCAATAGAGGGCATTTATTAAAAATTATTGTTTCTTAGAGAGATAAATACCACTTAGGATTAAGAAAGCGATTTGACAAACAAGCCAAACTAAAACGGAAAAATTCGAACATTTCACTATAGAGTCATAAATAATTTCTTTATACGACACAGTTTCCATCATATTAAGTAAAATCAATTCCATCACGAGCAGAATAAATATGAAACTGGTATAGATATATTT
>NZ_OOGT01000296.1 GCF_900323515.1 Acinetobacter stercoris
TTGCTATTGTCACTGTATATGAATGATCAGGATAATCATTTTAAAATTTAATTCATACATCGTGGCTTTGTTTTTAAAATATGCGCCAAGATAAACACTTTAAAAATAAAAAATAGAACAGTTAATATATTTATTATAAAAATAGGGTTTGATACTGGTCTAAATCAATAATAAAAGCTTTTCTGAAGTATGACGGTGAAGATCTGGGATATTTTTTAATTTTACTTTGTAAATGAAAACAATATGGTCTTGGTTAGAAAAAGTGCTAGAGTGCTGATTTCATGCTATTAATACTTTATAAGTAATACCAGCGCATCTTGTTGCCTAAGAATTTATCAACCTATATTTTAATGTAAAAATCTCAGTGCATGATTAGAATGATCGTGTTAAGATAAGAGAAATCGGGTGTGCTCCCGATTTTTTTATGCGGATACGTTCCGCGCTGACAAGAATTTAGGTTTACAACATGCCCATTTCAGAGACATGGTTATTACCTGATGGTGTAGCTGATGTATTACCAGAACAGGCACAAGTGATAGAATCACTACGCCGTGACGCATTGGATTTCCTCGCATCTCGGGGTTATCAGTTGGTATATACGCCATTTATCGAATACATCGAATCTTTATCTTCTCTTTCAGAATCGAACCAGGATTTGGATCTGGTCACGTTCAAAGTAATTGACCAGTTGTCAGGTCGTTTGCTGGGTGTGCGTGCGGATATGACACCACAAGTTGCCCGTATAGATGCACATGTTCGTTCTGTAGAAGGTATTGCACGCTATTGCTATGCAGGTACCGTGTTACATACCAAACCACAAGGTTTTAGTGCTTCTCGTACTCCATTACAGTTGGGGGCGGAATTATTCGGTCATGACAGTATTGATGCTGATGTCGAAATGGTTGACGTCATGCTCGGACTTATTGAACAAGCGGGCTTACTAGATGGTGTGCATCTGGATTTAGGGCATGTCGGTTTGTTCCGCAGTCTCGTGAAATATGCTGGACTTTCCAAATCCGATGAACGCCAACTGTCTGATCTTTATCAACGTAAGGCATTACCTGAACTGAAAGATTTCACAGAGAATCTAAAAGCTGGTTCTGATTTTTATGCTTTAGGTCGTTATTCGAGTGACTTGGAAGCATTGCAGGCAAATTTAAGTCAAGCGATTTTGGATGATACAGACTTTAGAGATGCACTGGATGAGTTGATTACAACACGTTCAGAAATTCAGGCACGTTGGTCAGATCTTCATATTGGTATAGATGTGGTTGAACTCCGCAGTTATCACTACCATACCGGACTTTTGTATGCTGTTTATTCACCAAACCGTGCTGCTCCACTTGCGCAAGGTGGTCGTTATGATGGGATTGGTGAGCATTTTGGGCGGGCACGTCCAGCAACAGGATTTAGCTGTGACTTATATGCATTAACGGCAGGTCAGTTTAAACAAATAGAAACTATTGTCGCACCTAAAGGTACTGATGCAGGCTTACTTCAGGCTATTCGTGATGCTCGCCAGAATGGCGCACGTGTAACACAGTTACTTGGCAATGATGATTTAAGTTCAGTTCCATATGCAACTCACACATTGGTGAATGTTGCAGGAAAATGGCAAATCGAAAAGATTTAATGACTTAAGATAGTGCTTACACTTTATTAAGTTTTCAATTTTAACAGCATGATGTAATGAGGCTATTATGGGCAAAAGTGTTGTGGTACTCGGTACCCAATGGGGCGACGAGGGTAAAGGTAAAATTGTCGACCTGCTCACAGATCAAGCGGCTGCAGTAGTTCGTTATCAAGGCGGACACAATGCAGGTCATACTCTCGTAGTTGGTGGTAAGAAAACTGTATTACACCTCATTCCATCAGGTATTTTACGTGAAAACGTACTTTGCTTAATTGGTAATGGTGTTGTGCTTTCACCAGCTGCTTTAATCGAAGAGATGAACATTCTTGAAAAAGAGGGTGTTCCAGTTAAAGAACGTTTACGTATTTCACCAAACTGTCCTTTAATTCTTCCTCATCATATTGCACTTGACCAGGCACGTGAGAAAAAACGTGGTAATGCTAAAATTGGTACAACAGGTCGTGGCATTGGCCCAGCTTATGAAGATAAGGTTGCTCGCCGTGCAATTCGCGTAGCGGATCTGGTACGTGGTGGTGATCATCTTAAAGCCCAATTGGAAGAATTGTTGGAATACCATAACTTCCAGCTCACTCAGTTCTTCGGTGTTGAAGCGGTTAAAGTAGATGATGTATTGGCACTTTGTGATCAATGGCGTGAAGTCGTTGCCCCGTTAGTCATTGATGTGACAACCGAGTTGCATAACTATCGTAAAGATGGCAAAAACATCATGTTCGAGGGTGCTCAAGGCTCACTTCTTGATGTTGATCATGGTACATATCCATATGTAACTTCTTCAAATACAACTGCTGGTGGTGTGAGTTCAGGTTCTGGATTAGGTCCATTACATTTGGACTATGTACTTGGTATTACCAAAGCTTATACAACACGTGTAGGTGCTGGTCCATTCCCGACAGAATTGGTTTATGATGCAGCTACCGATACAGGTGATGCGATTGGTAAACATTTGGGTACTGTTGGTGCAGAATTTGGTGCCTCAACTGGTCGTCAACGTCGTTGTGGCTGGTTTGATGCTGAAATCCTTCGCCGTTCAGTAGATGTAAATTCACTTTCTGGTATTTGCTTGACTAAACTTGATGTTTTAGATGGTTTAAAAGAAGTGAAAATCTGTGTGGGCTATGAAAGTGCAGATTCCGGTTGTGTGGGCTCATCTGATGCACTTGCTTATGAAACTTTAAAACCAATCTATGAAACACTTCCAGGCTGGAGCGAGTCTACAGTTGGTTTAACAAGTGTTGATCAATTACCTGCCAATGCTGTTGCATATGTAAAACGTATTGAACAGCTGATTGAATGTCCAGTAACAATTATTTCTACTGGTCCTGACCGCGCTGAAACAATTGTTTTAAGACATCCATTTGATGCTTAATAATTAACAGCTAATAAAAAAACCAGCGATTAATCGCTGGTTTTTTTATTTAATGTGCTTTTTTTATAT
>NZ_OOGT01000297.1 GCF_900323515.1 Acinetobacter stercoris
ATATAGATGAGCTTATCCTAAAAAAACTTAATATTTTAAGATTTTGCAAAGAACGTAAAAATAGTACTAATTTCTTAGAAATAGCCCAACAGATTCATTCTGAAAGCTTAATATATAGAGAAAAAGAACAACGCCGAACTGGGAAATATGCAACTTCATTCAATCACTATAAGTATGATCTATTTGCACAGATATGCTTGGATGCTAGATATAAGACAAATATCCCATATGCAGGTTTTGAAACAATTTTCAAAATGTCATCTGGAAATCCAAGAAATGTATTAAATATCTTAAATAAGATATATGAGTTGTTGTCTTTTGAAGGAAAAAGTTTTTATTCTCAAGAGAGTATCGATATTGAGACTCAAACAAAAGCAATTAATCAAGCTGCTAAATATTTTGCTGAAGAGGATTCTAATTATGGTTCTTTAAGTGACAAGGCAAAAAAAGCAATGTTTAAATTCGCTGCCTATTTAGCTACAGCAAGATATGCATTAAATATCCCTGAGAGCTCTCCTCTTGCAGCAAGCTTTAAAGATGAAGATTTAAATAGAGAAGCAAAAGAAGTCTACAATCTTGCTGTAGAATTCTCTTTAATCCAAGAAATGCCTGATCCAAGATCAGATAGGAACTCAAAACAATTACACAAACTTATTAAACTCAACCCGATGCTATCACCTTTATGGAATTTGCCTGTAGTATATCGTGGAGATCTAACTCTAAATGCTGATATTCTAAATGCTATTTTTGATCCTGAAAATACAAGCTTTGATGAACATCTGAACAGAGTTAAACGGAAATGGAATTCTATACATATAGATCAATTAGATACGAACCTTAAACAAAATGTTGGATCTACTGCTAAGTTACCTGAACAAGGGAAGTTACCATTTTGAGTATTATTGATTACGATATTTTCTATCGGGAATCACTACCAGTAGAAAATAATCCTATTAACTCGACTCCTTTCGATATCTTTATATCTGCATTCAATGCTAGTGATAGAGTAAAAGAAGTTTTTGACAAAATTAATAGCACCCAAAAATATTGGCTAATCCATCCAGAATACCAATTTTCAGATGAAGAACTAACAGAAGTTCATGCAACAAGCATAATTAAACCTATAGAATTTGGTGAACAAGATCAAGTTAGCTCTTTAATATCCTCGATAAATATTACAGATATAGAAAACACTAAAATTTGTATTGATAGTACAGGCTTTATGAGAAATGTTTTAGCTCTATTAATAATTACTCTAGGGTATCTGGGATGTAAAAAAATTAGTGTACTTTATTCTGAACCAATACAATATATTGAGAACGAAAATACTCACTTCAGTATCTCGGCTCTTAAAGTCAAAGCTTTAGATGGAACTGCTATTACAATCACAACAAATGCTAAAGACTCATTAATAATGTCTATTGGTTTTGATCATGATTTAATGTCACAAGTTGTTAATGATTATGAAAGTGCCACTTTTTATCCTTTGTATGGTTTTCCCTCTTTAAGTGCTGATATGTTTCAACAGAGTGCTTTTAGATCGAGTAATATTATACCAATAAAGGAGAACGATTTAACTACTCGGAAATTCTTTGCACCAGCAAATGATCCATTTTCAACAGCTAAGCAAATTCAAAGGATTGTAGCTATAATTCATCACAGAGAACAAAATTTAAAACATAATATTTATCTTTGTCCTCTCTCGACGAAAGCACAGGTAATTGGTCATGCTTATTATTGGTGGAAAGAGGGACAACATCAAAGCCAGAATGGAATGATAAATATTATCTTACCCATGTGTATATCATATAAAAGAGAAACAAGTGTTGGATTGCGGCGAGTATGGCAATACACTTTAGAGATGTAGGTACTATCGTATAGCAAATATTAAAGGATGAAACTTTATTACTTCTACTTTTTGAAATACGAGAAGAATTTATAATATAGGATGAAACTTTATTTTTCTCAAGAATCTTGCTAAAAGCCTAAAATCAATAACTTGTATTGATTTTAGGATGATACTTTATTACTCAACCACACCTCTTGTATGAGAGTAATAAAGAAATTTACAAATATAGGAGAGACTTTTAGCTCTCCTATATTTTATCCAGTTTAATATTATGCTGGGAAAGGCAATGTTTCCAAAAAATGATCTAATAAAATAGAAGAATGATTTTTTTTCCAAATACAAAAAGTTTCTGAACAAATATTATTTTTATCTATATCCACAAAACTAACATTATCCTTTTTAAGTGCCTTCATAGAAGCTGGAACAAGTGCAACCCCCATTCCCGCTTCAACCAGTTCAACTATCGTTAACCAGTTACGAATCTCATGGGCAATATATGGGCTAAATCCTGCATTTACACACATTGCAGTAATTTGATCATAATAATGAGGGGCAACAGAACGAGGAAAGAGAACGAAATTCTCATGCCTTAATGCTCCCAAATGAATTTGGGATTTTTCTGCTAAAAAATGATTTTTAGGTATACAGCATACAAACGCTTCAGATAAGAACAAGCGATGAGCAAAATTCTCTTCCTGATTAAGTGTATGTACAAAACCTAAATTGATTAACTCCTGCTTAAGAGCCTGAATTTGTTCAGAAGAATTCATTTCTTTTAAAATAATCCTGATATGCGGATATCTGGACTGAAATTGATGCACGAACTCCCCCAGTCCACGGAAAAGCATCGAACTGGTAAAGCCTATTCTTAACTGCCCAAATGTCCCATGTGCAACCCGCTTGCCAATTTGCTGCATATCTTCTGCATGCCGAAGCAACATTATGGCTTCCTGATAAAATAGTTTTCCTGCATCAGTTAAAGCTACATTTTTATTATTCCTGACAAAAAGTGCAAAACCTATATTATTTTCAAGTTGTTGAATACTCATACTTAAAGGAGGCTGAGAAATATGTAAACGTTGGGCAGCACGCCCAAAATGGAGTTCTTCTGCCACCGTCACAAAATATTTAAGCTGTTTTAAATTCACCCAACCTCCCCCTAATCAAATATAAATCTTTTAAACTGTTGTTATTTTTAGCACACAAATCAATATATTTTTTAGATTAAAC
>NZ_OOGT01000300.1 GCF_900323515.1 Acinetobacter stercoris
GTGTATTCCCTGTATATTAAAACTCATTAAATTTGATTCTAAGTATTTTAAATCAAATAAAGTTTCTAATTCTGGATCAGATAATAAAGCCAGTTCACTGGGTAATGCCAGATTCAAATCCTGAGCTAGTCTAACCCCAATAATTTCATCTCTGGCATGCAGATTTATTATTTCATCTTGTTGATCATCCTGATTTCTATTTGCTAAAGGTTTACGAGAATAATGACTTGGCTGAGCGTTTCCGATCATCTCACAAAGCTTTAATAATTCTGGATCATTCTCTAAATAATTGAGCCATTCTTCAAATTGGTTCACATCCTGAGGTCGTAACTTCCCAGTCGAATAATCAATAAAAATTCCTGTATCTATACCTAAAGATTCTTTGTGTTTTGCCATTTTTTGCAAGGTTGCCAAAAAATCTTTAATCTCTTCTAAAAAAGCATCACGCTGTAATGCAAGCTGCTCAAACTCCCAATGTGCAACTGCTTCTGTAAGTTGACGTTGCCACTTTTCCTTTATCAGCCGAAACTGTAACTGAAGTTCAGCATTGTTATGACTCAATAATTCCGGGTTATTTCCAAGCTGAAACTTCCAAATATCAGCCAATCCAGTCTTTCCAGAAATTTGATAGAACTCAATATATTGCTTTAATATTTCATTAAAATCATTAACACTTACTGCCTCTACCTGATTCCAGCGCTCTAGTTCTTTTACATATTTTAAATAAGGATGAGCCTGATCCAGACTTGATTTCGCCTGACATGCCCATTGCCTAACTTTCTCATCCAGATGCTGAGAAAATTTCTGATCTTCAAGCCAATGTTTTAAAGTGGAGTGACGTAGTTCGCCATACAATTGATCTACGGATTGCTCAAGTAGATTTATTGTTTGCATAATTGCTCAAGCCTTTGCATATCACTCACTTGCAAATCATAACGGGTTATTTTTTCCTGAACCTGTCGTAATAATTGTGTTACTTCATCTTTTACAATAAATACTGAATAAAATTGTTCAGATTGTTCATTCAAACGTTGTTGAATAATCTTTTTTTCTTGTTCAAACTGTTCCTTTAATTCCTGAACATTGTGTAAAAGATCATATTTTTCCTGAGCCGACACATTATTTCTTTTACTGCCTTTCTCATATTTAATGTAAGGTGTTACAACTTCTTCCAGACCATAGTACCCTCCTTTTAGATTACATTGTCGAGTACCATTAAAATTACAGACAATTCCCCGGATCTCTTCACCACGCTCATCAACTGCAAAAAAATCTTTTTTTGTATCCATTTTATTTAATTCTAAATACAACACCTTATCTTTATAGTGCTGATCCAGATTAGTAATCGCTTTGAGATACTCTTTATCTTTAATTAAATAACTCTCATACACATCATCCATATAGTAAAATGTATGCAAAATCTTATTTTCGAGTAGATCTTTTTTCTGAATTAACGCGTCATAATCAAGATCTGAGTTCAACCCATAGTCAGCAATAGTCTCTTGAAGAGTTTTTTCAATATATGCAATATCATCTATTTGATTCCATAAACAATATTGTAATATGAAAAGATCAGTCAAATTCACTTGATTGCGATCATTTAAAAAAGCGGATGTTTTTAATAAATAAGCGATTCGTTGCCATCTACGATCAGAAACGTAAATTTGATGGTCATCATAAATAAAATCCAGCTTATGCTTTATAGCATCGATAATTTTGAGGATATCGTCTGGAAACTGTACATCATATATTTGCTCTCTCCATAACAAAAGTTCTGATTCTTTGACAACTAAATCAGAAGCAATCTCAACCTTTGCCGAATTTGGTTTCGCCTGTAATAGTGCATGAAAGTTTTCTAGTTTTACAATCGGCTTTACAACCAAACGCAATATAAAACGGTCATACAATGCATCTAATCCCTGATTTTCCATAGGAATTTCATTTGACGCACTCATTAAAACTTTCAAAAGAACCTTCTCTATAGCTTCCCCATTCTTAAAAATTTTTTCATTAAGTAATGTTAACAGTGTATTTAATATAGCTGGACTGGCTTTCCATATTTCATCGAGAAAAGCAAAATCAGCTTGAGGTAAATAATGCTCAGTTTTACGTAAATATTGATCCTGCTTGAGTGCTTTGATTGAAACAGGTCCAAAAATTTCTTCTGGCGTACTAAATCTATTCATCAAATATTCAAAATATGACCTGACTTCAAATGCTGAAGCAATTCGCCTTGATATAAGACTTTTTGCTGTTCCTGGCGCACCATATAAAAATGTATTTGAACCTGCAATTGCGGCAAGCAAACTCAGTGCAATTACATGTTCCCTCTCATACATATTTTCAGAAATAGCTGAAATCAAGGTTTGAATACGTTTTTTCATTACTACAGCAATTTAGATTTAGATATAATTATTGTAAACTTCTCATGAAACTTTAGGAAATTTGAATCATATTTTAAGCATTTATCCTCATCAATTGATGTTATATGCTTTTGTGAAAGCATCATGCCCAACAATATTATATAATCCAAGTTCATTCATATTTGGTCAGAAATATGTTTCACATCTACCTAATATTGATAAAACTATTAAAAATCAATCGTTTTAAATATCGCTCTCTAACTCAAAACGAAATCAGGATAGCCCAGAGTGTTTTTGGAAATCTGATTCAATATGATCAGGTTAAAGTCATGAACCACCCTTATCTCCCTTGGCAGCCTAAAGGGATATTTATGGCACCAGATGGTTATATTCATGTGAAAAATGCGAACTATAGTGATGACTATGCACTAGAAAATTTAACATATCAGGCTATTTTTATTCATGAAATGGCACATATCTATCAATATCAACAAAAAATAAACGTGTTATGGCATGGTGCAATTTTACAAATGGCATATTATCTTTCTTTCAAAAAATACAACCCATATAACTACAAACTTATTGAAAATAAAGATTTTTTTGAATACAATATTGAACAGCAAGGTGA
>NZ_OOGT01000334.1 GCF_900323515.1 Acinetobacter stercoris
CTTGAGCAGTGCCTTGACTGGTGGTAGTGGCCTGAATGGGTTGTTAAATACCGCACAAAGTTTTATGAGTAGCTTTAACAAAGACACGGAGAATAGTGAAAATACCTCAGCAGAAAACCAAAGCAATGGCACGCTGTTTAGACAGGCGTTGATGCTGTTTGCTTCACCGAATGGCATCGCGATGACTACACCTGAAGATATCGTCAATCATGCAGGTCAGGAGATTGGATTTAGTTCAGGCGGTTCAACCAACTTTAGCTCACAAAAAAATATCCTGATGCATGCACAGGGGAAATATACTGCCTTTGCGGTAAATGGGATTAGCGTGATTGCTGCCAATGAAAAAATCCAGATGCATGCGCAAAATGCCTTGATGGAGTTATTTGCCCGATTAGATATCAAGATTACCGCGACGGAAGGCAAAATCCTGATCACCAGTCCGATAGAGGTTGATATTAAAGCAGGCGGGTCACAGCTCCTCATCAATCAACAAGGGGTATTTGTGAATACAGATAGATACTTCAAAGTACAAAGTGGGCAGCATGTGTTTATGAGTGGGGAAAAAGTTTCGATGCCGCAAATATCACTTCCAATTTTTAATAGTAATTATAGTAACAAATTTGATTATTCTATATCTAAATCTGAATTATGTAAAAATGATAATTTTATGACTTTCGTAATTGATAAAAATACAGGAAGATTAATTACACAAAATAAATGCATAATCAAAAATAATATCTCATCTAATAGGTTCTTTACTGAGGATTCTAAAACTGTAATTGGGATTTTATCATTTAGTGATGACATAGGAATCACTTCAAATAATCTGAACTCAGATTACGAGGATCCTTTACTAGATGAAGCTTTAAATTTAGATAATAAAGGGTGAGATATGTCTAAACTAGTAAATGTAATAATTCAAGTTTTTGACAATGAAGGAAAAAAGATGCCAGGTTTTCCTTTAATTAGAGGACCAAAAAATGGAAGAATGGCATCTGAAGCGTATACCGATAAAGATGGTTTTTTTGAATTTCAAGCATCTCCAAATAGAGACATTGAAATTAAACTGCTCAGCCCAAATGATAGTTTTGATGAAGTGTTTTATTGTAAATCAGGAGTTAATAGTACGAGGAGATTCAATGTAAGATTAAAATATTCTAGAGGTAATTATGTTTCAAAAACAAGAATAATTTGGTTAAGTAAACATTCTAAAGAGAGAATAATACATACAAATTTCAAAATAAATTATTTAGGGAAAACTAGTGTTTTAAGCACTGAAAATGCAGAAAGAGAAATAAATTCAATAATTGGTGAGCCTGTAACTCTATCATATATTTTTCCTGATGGAGTAACTTTATCTAAAAGTATCACATACTTAGCAAAAAGGAAAACAGCAGCACCTTTATTTATTTCTGTAGATAATTATTTAAATAATACTAATACACAACAGAATGAACCTAATACTAATAATAACGTTGATCCTGAGCATACAAACTGTACAACAAAATTTCATATAGTTTCAAGAGTTATACTGAGGCATGAAGGGGGATATGTTAACGATCCTAATGATTCTGGGGGAGCTACAAATAAGGGGATTGCATGGAATACATGGACTAAATATGCTCAAGTGGATTTAGGAGTCGCACCAACATTAGATAATTTAAAAAAAATATCTGATGATCAAGCCGAGGTTATTTATAGAAAAAGATATTGGGAACCTAAAGGGTTTTGCCAAATTAAAAATGATAGAGTGGGTTTGATGGTATATGATTGGACAATTACGTCAGGAGGAGCTGCAAAAGAGATTCAAAAGTTATTAGTAAATGCATATCACCAAAAAATTGCTATTGATGGAGTAATGGGGTCACAAACAATTAATGCATTAAACTCAATTTCTGATCAAATCGATTTATTAAATTCTATTACTAAGATTAGAAAACAGTATTATACTTCCTTAGCATTTAAGAAAAATGGTGAAAAATCAAAAAACTATAAATTTTTAAAAGGTTGGTTAAATCGGGTAGATGATTGTTTAAAGGTTGAATTGTAAATATGAAAAGAAGTTTATTGATAATTTTGATTATGCTAAGTACCACNGNTACTAATTCTGNAAATGAAAAATGGANTGGATCTTGGGGGGAAGAAGGTGCTGAAAATAATCAAGGTGTACCNATTCATACTTTTACTCTAGAAATAAAAGAGGCAGATAATAATATCATCGGTGAATANTGTTATATATCAAA
>NZ_OOGT01000248.1 GCF_900323515.1 Acinetobacter stercoris
GTCTAATATTTTAACACTAGCAATAAATATCGTAGTACCTGCATTCACGAAAATTTAAACTCCCACGATGTTCAATCGTTAAATTTCTATGCAATCAAAATAGGTCTCCTACTTCTCATTATTGTTAACAAGCATTTTTATTCATCTCCAAAAAGTCTTGGTAATTACATAGACTCAAGGTACTTTGCCCATGAAGAAATTTTTGAAATACCTCGTGGTATTGATCATTTTATTATTGATTGTTGCCTTGGTTTTTCTTTTCAGACCGATAACGTCTAAAAAAATAAAAACCTCTGAAAATGATGCCGTACTCGATGCAGTCCTCGTTGGTGGAGGTGTAATGAGTGCCACATTAGGTACATATTTAACTGAACTTGAGCCAAACTGGAAAATCAACATGTATGAGCGTCTGGATCAAGTCGCTCAAGAAAGCTCAAACGGCTTTAATAATGCTGGTACTGGTCACTCAGGCTTCATGGAAATGAACTATACATCCGAAAAAGATGGGAAAATGGATATTTCCAAAGCTGTAGGTGTTGCAGAGCAATTTGAAGTTGCGAAACAGTTCTGGGCATATCAGGTTAAACAAGGTGTATTAGGCGAACCTAAAAGCTTTATTAATCCTGTACCACATATTGCTTTTGTATGGGGTGACAATGTTAAATTTCTGGAAAAACGCTATGCTGCCATGGTACAAAACCCAATGTTCCAGGGCATGAAATTTACTGAAAATCCTGAAGAAATTAAACAGTGGGCACCTTTAGTCATGCAAGGACGCGACCCTGCACAAAAAGTTGCTGCAACACGTATGGATATCGGCTCTGATGTTAACTATGGTGCGATCACGACACAATTAATCAACCATTTAAAACAGCAAGCTAATTTTAAATTGCAAACATCAACAGAAGTTACTGGTATCAGCCAGAATGATGACAAAACCTGGTCTGTTTCCTTTAAAGACTTAAAAACAGGTAAAAGCAGTTACGTCAAGACTCGTTTTGTCTTTATTGGTGCTGGTGGTGCAGCAGTAAAACTATTGCAAATGACTGGCTTACCTGAAGCAAAACAGTATGCAGGCTTCCCTGTTGGCGGTATTTTCCTTATGACAGATAATCCTGAAGTAACGGCTGAACACACTGCCAAAGTCTATGGCCGCGCTGAATTAGGTGCACCACCGATGTCTGTTCCTCATATTGATACTCGCTACATTGACGGGAAAAAATATGTATTGTTTGGGCCATTTGCCACTTATTCAAATAAATTCTTGAAACAAGGCTCTCAACTGGATCTATTGAAATCAACAAATAAAAGTAATGTATTACCGATGACCGCAGTCGGTATAGAAAATCTGGATTTGGTTAAATACTTAGTAAGTCAAGTGATGATGACAGATCAGGATCGCTTTAATGAATTGAAAAAATATTATCCAGATGCAAAACCAGAAGACTGGAAGTTGAATCAGGGTGGTCAACGTGTCCAGATTATTAAAAAAGTTCCTGGTAAACCAGCAAAACTTGAATTTGGTACAGACATCTTTGCATCAAAAGATGGATCAGTGACCGCACTATTAGGCGCATCACCTGGTGCATCTACATCGCCATATATCATGTTGAATTTGCTTGAAAAGGCATTCCCTCAACAGGTAAAAGGCGAATGGAATCCTAAATTACAGAAGATGATTACATCGTATAAACAGGATTTAAGCAAAAACCCTGCTTTACTTGATCAAGTTCGTCAAAATACTAGCCAAACTTTAGGTTTGAAATACACACCCAGAGCACAAGCAGCAAATGATGAACATGCTATAGCACCAGCGGTTAATGCAAACTAATTAATCTGTCTTTTTAAGAGGATGAGTAATCGACTCATCCTCTTTCCTACCAAATTATTTTATGTCATTTTTCTCCTCATCCAGTTTTGATGTTTTCCGTTTTCGTGACTTTGCTATTCTAAGCTTGAATCAACTTTGCCTGATTTTCGCAATATTAATTTTAGAAATCACGATCGGTTATACCCTTTATCAAATCAGTAAGAACCCCTTAACACTTGGTTTTATCGCTTTGGCTGAATTATGCCCTTTTATTTTATTATCATTTTTTGGAGGCTATTTCGCGGATCACTTTAATAAGCAAACAATTCTAAAATGGGGTTTTAGTCTTTGCTGCCCTATCCCTCTCTTATTTATTTTTTTATTTTGGTGTCGCCAACAGCAATATATTGATTATTCATTATTTCTTGCTGGTATTTATGTCCTGATTTTTTTCCTAGGAATACTAAGAGGTATATATAGCCCTTCATTTAATGCTTTACGTGCATTCGTTGTACCTGAAAAATACTATTCAAGTGCGAATACATGGACAGCTTTTTTTTGGCAAATTGGAGCAATTGTCGCCCCCATGTTAGCGGGGTTGTTATTAGAAGTCTGTGGCTTATATCTTACGTTATTACTAAGTTTTGCTTTATATTTCCTTGGGAGCATTGTTCTTGTTTTTTTACAGAATCGGAAGTTTCCGTCTATTCCTCAACAGCACGTCGTTCAAAGCCTTAAAGAGGCATGGTTATTTATCTTCGAAAAACGTATTATTTTTTGGTCAGTTTTACTGGATTTATCATCAGTTTTATTCGGAGGTGTTCTCGCATTACTCACGATATTTGCACAAGATATTTTTAAAACCGGTGCACAAGGTCTAGGTCTATTAAGAGCAGCTCCAGCAATTGGAACATGTTTAATGATGTTATACCTGATAAAGCATCCACCTATTTTTCATATCTGGAGAAATATGCTCCTTGCCATTGGTGGTTTTAGTATTTGCACGATTTTATTCGCACTGTCTCGGCAATTATGGGTTTCGGTATTGCTCTTGGTTTTAATGGGTGCATTTGACAGCATTAGTATGATTATCAGGCAAACACTCTTTCAAAGTATCCCACCTAAAAATTTGCTTGGCAGAATTTCTGCTTTAAACGGCATACTCGTAACTTCTGGCAATCAACTTGGTGCTTTACAATCTAGTTTATTCACGCGTTGGCTAGGCATCATTCCAGCGACACTGATCAGCGGTTGCTTCTGTTTAGGAATAACGCTATACAGCTTTTCTCGTACCCGTGATTTATTTGATTATCGATTGAATAAAGAAAATCAGTCTTTTTCTAAAATACGAAATCCAGCCTGTCAGCACAATCACACTGTAAAATAAAATGCCATCTGAGTATTCACAAATGCAACAATTTCAAATGATTTTATTTAAAATTCTCCTTTTCTTACTACTATCATATTGCTTACTCAATGGAGCATATACCGCCATAATTGGTGGTTCACCATTCTATTTTTTTTCATCACTATTGTTAATTTTTCAAATTTTATTGAGTGCAAAAAATGCAGCATTTTATAAACAAATAACTATTTTTAGTGCCATGCTCTTATGTGGATTACTGTACTATCAATACAATCTCGATATGTTAAATGCATCTAATTTTCAGGTTTTTGCCTCATTTCTATGCATACATTTTATTTACTCTCAGCAAATCCCCCCTAAAAACCTGATACTTTTAAAAATCATTTTGATCATGTGTTTAATATTATTAACAATTACTCAATATAACGAACTGATTGCTTTGAAAGCCTACTTTTCAAGCTTAAATAATGGCGAATCATGGCAAGAATTTGGCGCATTATAAAAATTATCACTTACCATTCTCAATGAAACCTTGTAAACAGATGCAACTACACGACATAAAAATAATATCATTTATATTTAGACAGCAAAGACTTGCCTATTACACAATAGGCATCCCTGCTCCAAGTATCCTATTGTACTGCTAGTTCTATTTCACGTACCTTGCCAAACTGGTTACGCCACTGTAATGGAGACATACCAGTCCAGTTTTTAAAAGCACGGTTAAATGAAGTCTGTTCACCATATGCCAATAAAAAAGCAATATCAGAAACACTTAGGTTTCTATCTTGCAAATACTGTTTTGCCAAATTGAAACGAATATCATTGAGTAAATCTTTAAACACCATTCCCCTTTCTTTTAAATTTTTCTGTAAGACCCTAGATGACATATTCATCTGTTTAGCGACATATTCAATTTGAGCATGGTTATTATTCACCGCTTTTAAAATTGATTGACTGACGATTTCAATAAATGAATCATCTTTCGGCATTTCGGATAAAATCCGTTCCGCCTGTTTTTTTAAAATAGAACATAGAATAGGGTCAGATTGCCTTAAAGGCATATCTAATGCATATTTTGGAAAAATAATTTTAGTCTGTGACGTATTAAAAAATACAGGACATTTAAAAAAATCTTCATAGACCTCGGTATTATCTGGTTCAGGAATTGCCAGTTCAATATGATTTAAACTAAAACCAGTATCATTGATAATTTTTTTTAACCTTTGATAAAAAATTGATACCTGCAATGTTTCAGAAATAGCCGTTTCACGAACAAATAGACCAGCAGATAAATACGCAGGTTTATCCCAAGAAACAATACAGTTATTATTATTAAACTCAACATGTTTAGGCATATAATTATACCAAATCTTATTATATTTAGAAGATAGGATTAAAACATCAGACAATGTTTCACATGAATTTACAATATATGCTGTAATTCCAATATGAATTGTATCAACCATAGCCCCGATTTCCAGTCCAAGCTCTTCTTTCTTGTACTGTTTATCCACCTTATTTAGCTTTTTCAACCACTTTTCAAATGAAATATACTCATCAAAACTATATTCACGACTTACGGGTGATTTCAAATGATGAGCTTTACAAAAATCATCCAACAAGCGAGTCATTCCACTCCCCACGCTTTTTATTTTCAAAAACGTTTTCATTAAAACACCACTACTACAATTTTAGTTTAAAAGTAAAATATATTTTCATAAGAAAAATTAAGTAAAAAATATAGTTCCTTTAAATAAAAAAACTAATGTCTCTTATCACCAATTCTATTACCAAACTCAAATATTTAAAATATCTTAAAAATCTCAAAAAATATCAACTAAATCACAAAAGAATGTCAGTTAAAATTCAATGAAATTTTAATGTAAATAATAGTAGTAAAATTCAACAACCTGTATATATCAATAAAAATA
>NZ_OOGT01000301.1 GCF_900323515.1 Acinetobacter stercoris
GGTTATGATTTATGTAAGCAGAATTTAATATTGGAAATAAAAAACCGATGAGAATAATCATCGGTTTTATATGTAAAACTATTTCTTGATTGTTTCGCGTTCGATAATCATATCCTGAACATAAGCATATTTAGACTGATCAGCTGCAGGATTTTTTAATTCATAACGTTTGATACGAACAACTTGGCGTTCATCTGGATTATGTTTAAATCCTTCGATTTGATCATAGAAATAAGTCCAGTCTTTATCTACTTGAGTCTTGATACCTTTATCATCATATTTAATTTCACGAACTAAAAGGCAAGTTTGCGGTGCTACGCCAGTACATGATTTTGTTTCTGGTGAAACTTCAAGGAAAATGGTTTCCCCTTGAGACTGGTATTTGGTTTCAGGAGTCATTTTACCTGTGAATACGACCTGTTTACCTTGAGCATCAGTTACTGTCAAAGTTGGTTGTTCAACATTTGCTGTATTTAGTACAAATGGGATTTCACGTTTCTGGAAAATAGATGCAGCATATTGTTCTTGCTTAGCCAAATCAGAAGGGCAACCAATCATTGTTGACATAAGATCAGATGTCACAATTTTATCATTTACAACTTGCCAGGATGTTCCTTGGGTATTACAACCTGTTGCTATGCTTAAACGTTTATCACCGAAATTTAAAACAATCGGTTTACTTGTTCCAGATGGTTGATAAGACCATTGATAAGAACTTAGCGTTCTATCTGCTGTATTGCTTTGTTGGTTTAAAATATTCACGGCAGTGTCAGTAAATTTTTGGATATCGCTTGATTGGCAAGCAGCAATACTTAAAGGTAAAAGAGCAAGGGCTAAGTATTTAAATTTCATTTTTTAAACTTCACATAAAACTTAAATAAAGATTAAAGGATTTAAACAAAAAAGCTATGAATACATTGCTATTTTTCAGTTTCAATATGTATCCATAACTTCTTAATTTTATTTAATTGTTATTTTAATAAAGATGGTTAATCAAAACGGTAGATATCCATTCCTAATGCTCCCATTGAAAAACTGCTATGCACAATACTAAAACGGTCACCTGTACCCATAGCAAAAAATAGAGGTGCTAGGTGTTCAATGGTTGGATGATTGCGATGGACAAAAGGAATGGATTGCCAATCTAATACAGCATCAAAATCACGATGAGCAAGTTTGCTAACGACATAATTTCTGAATGTAGATGCCCATTCAGGTACATTACTGTTACTACCATTCCAGGAAAGTTCACGTAAATTATGTGTAATGCTGCCAGAGCCTATCAGTAAAATCTGACGTTCACGAAGCGGAGCCAATATGTGTCCAACAGTATATATATCTTTTGCACTCATATTGGTCGGAAGTGAAATTTCTACTACCGGAATATCTGCGTTTGGGTACATGTGTAAGAGAGGCATCCATACACCATGATCACGAGGTCGTGTACTATTGGCATGGGCTGGAATATGGGCTTCTGCAAAAAAATGTAAAATTTCTTCTGCCAATTGCGGATTACCTGATGCAGGGTAACGGATCTCGTATAACTCTTCAGGGAAACCCCTAAAGTCATGCCAAGTTTCAGGTCGAATACTGGTGCTGACCTCTAAGGCATGACTTTCCCAGTGTGCTGACATGACTATGATAGACTCAGGTTTAGGTAAATTTAGACTGAGACGGTTTAAGGCAGGACCAACTTGTTCTGGATCGAGCGCAAGCATTGGCGAACCATGAGAAATAAATAATCCTGGGAGAGTTTGTAAGTTCATAACAAAACGCCTGATCCTATTTTAAAGCTCGAAAGAACAATATCTTTAAACAAGTTGTACTATTAAGAAAATATATTGCCAAAAAAAGATAGAAAGTTATAGCAATAAAACTCAACGAAATGTTCTAAATATAGAACAGGGATTTTATCCAGCACGATGGTATGGGTGATTATGGTTAATACTCATTGCCCGATAAAGCTGTTCAATCAGCATAACACGGACTAATGGATGTGGAAGAGTCAATTTTGATAAAGACCAATGCCATGCAGCGGCTTTTCTGACAGCTTCAGAATGTCCATCTGGTCCACCTATTGCTAAAACGATATCATGACCATCCAGCATCCATTCTTTCATTGTAGCAGCAAGTTTTTCAGTGCTAAATTCCCGCCCACCCACTTCAAGAGCTATAAGTATTTCATTGGACTTCATGGCATTTAAAATACTATCACCCTCAATATTTCTATATTTCAAAATATCAGCTTCAGAGTCATTTTTCCCACGCTTAGCCATAGGCAATTCAATAATTTGTGTTTGCACAAAAGGTTGAATTCTTTTGAAATAGTCTTCAAATCCAGTGAGAACCCAGCTTGGCATTTTTTGCCCAATCGTTAAAATTCGGATTTTCATATAACAAATCATATATCGTGGAATTCTTCTAATTATAACTTTATATTACGTGCAGTTTTGCTTGAGAAACGATATTTGCTTCTTATTTAATACTTGGAAAACTGGCATTTTAGAATGATACAAGTTTTGTTTTAACAACTCAGAAGAGGTTACCCAAAATTGATGGGTTGAGAAAGCGTTTCATAAGGTTTTTGTATCAATCTCTAATACTCGATTTAGTGGTGAATTTATTTATTGTGATGAGTAAAACAGACTAAGGTTCAATCGGTTACTTGTCTTAATAAGTTTGATGTATTATTGCAACATAAAAAAAGCCTACTTATTGGAAGTAGGCTTTCTTGAATCTGGCTCTCCAACCTGGGCTCGAACCAGGGACCTGCGGATTAACAGTCCGTCGCTCTACCGACTGAGCTATTGGAGAATCTGGAACGCATTTTATGTGGCAAATGTGAAATGGTCAAGATATTGAACATCAAAAAAAATCATTTGTTGTATAATTAATCAGAATAAAAACCAGTATTTAGCC
>NZ_OOGT01000303.1 GCF_900323515.1 Acinetobacter stercoris
TCATTAGCTTATCTTTATTAGACCAGCGATTGTACTTTTTAAAAATTGAGTTTGGATTACCAAAAACCTCGGGTAAATCTCTCCAAGGGCATCCTGTTCTAATACGATATAGGATTGCCTCAAAAAAATTTCTCAAATTTGATTTGAGATAAATATTAAAATTGCGGAGAATAGCTTTTAACTTAGACCAGTGTTGATCATTCAACATTGTACGAGGCATAGCGAGTAGTGAATTTGGTTTGGCGATTGAATTTTACTATCTCGCTATTTTTTTATACAGCAAATGTCAACAGACCCTAAAATATCGCAATTCGATAAATTACTAAATTAGTCGCTTTACGAATTTTCTCTTGCGGGTGTTTAGCCTCTGCAGCTGCAATTGAAACCACCTCAGAACCAAAGAAAGAAAATATTGTAAGTAATACACCTGCTAAAATTGCACCAAAACCATTTGGCATAAAACCACCATGTTGATATAAGTTTGATATACCCTCCGTATTAGCCCATGGCCACCAGCCTAATACCGCCATACCAGCAACAAGAATAAATAAAATAATGGCAATAACCTTAATTAAGGCAAACCAAAACTCAAACTCTCCATAGTTTTTGACATTAAATAAATTCACTGAGGTTAAAAATATTACTATCAACAGCGCAAATAACCATGCCGGCATGGCAAAATATTGCGCTAATATATCTGCTCCTGCAATCGCTTCAATTGGGATAACCAGTACCCAAAACCACCAATATAACCAACCAATACTAAACCCTGCCCAAGGTCCTATTGCACTTGCAGCATAAGTCGAAAACGACCCCGTATCTGGCTGTATTACCGCCATCTCCCCTAGCATACGCATTACCAAAAATACCAATATGCTGGTTAAGACATACGATAAAATAATCGCTGGTCCCACCGCGGCAATACCTGATGCTGAACCTACAAATAATCCTGCACCAATAATGCCGCCAATAGAAATCATACTAATTTGCCGCTTAGTTAAACTATCAGCTAACTGACTTTTATATACCTGTAGAGATGCAGATTTATTTGCGGTACTTTTTTTATTATTGTCCATTTTGTATAACGATCCTATTTTCTTTCCCTATCCTATATTCTCTTATTTTATTTAAAAAAAGGCTTTGTTGCATAAATAAAAATAAAGATGAGTCAGTCTATCTTCCCGATATTTATGCAACAAAGCCCTTGTCTTTTGGTTATTTTACATATACAAATGTGTTTTAATATGTAATTTTAAATATGCATTTTATTTTTAGCATCGATTTAAAACTATATCGATGCTTTGGGTTAGTTAACTCCAATATGAGGAAGTTATTCAATGGCTGAAATTCAGATTGTGGCTAAAGAAAGTCATAAAACTTTAGCTAATATTTCTGGAACATCTACGAAACTAAAAGAACCTTCTGTTGTTCTTGTCAAAGTTTCTCCTAATGATGTTGTGGAAGTTAAAAGAGATGGTACAAATGTAATTATCCGTTTAAAGAACGGTGAAGTTATAACTATTGAAGATTTTTTTAGTGAAACAGCATCAACTGATAATAGTTTAGTATTTGGTGATGGTTCGGATCAGTTAATCTGGGTGCGTTTTACAAATGATCAGGGTGTATTATTAGACACCATTCATTATCAACCTTTGGAAAGTATTGAAACATTACTTTATGGTGATAATTATAATCCACTATTATGGGCAGCTATTCCTGTAACTGCAGGTGGTATTTTAGCTTGGGCTGATAATAATAGTTCAGACTCCGACAGCGACTCAGATTCGGACAGCGATTCAGACTCGGACAGCGACTCAGACTCGGACAGTGATTCAGACTCTGACAGCGATTCAGACTCCGACAGTGACTCAGACTCTGACAGCGACTCAGACTCNGACAGCGATTCAGACTCTGACAGCGANTCAGACTCCGACAGCGATTCAGACTCTGACAGCGATTCAGACTCCGACAGTGACTCAGACTCTGACAGCGACTCAGACTCGGACAGCGACTCAGACTCGGACAGTGATTCAGACTCTGACAGCGATTCAGACTCCGACAGCGACTCAGACTCGGACAGCGANTCAGACTCGGACAGCGATTCAGACTCGGACAGCGANTCAGACTCGGACAGNGATTCAGACTCTGACAGCGATTCAGACTCCGACAGCGACTCAGACTCCGACAGTGATTCAGACTCTGACAGCGATTCAGACTCTGACAGCGACTCAGACTCGGACAGTGATTCAGACTCTGACAGCGATTCAGACTCCGACAGTGACTCAGACTCCGACAGTGATTCAGACTCTGACAGNGATTCAGACTCTGACAGCGATTCAGACTCTGACAGCGACTCAGACTCTGACAGNGATTCAGACTCTGACAGCGATTCAGACTCTGACAGCGATTCAGACTCTGACAGCGATTCAGACTCTGACAGCGATTCAGACTCTGACAGCGATTCAGACTCTGACAGCGATTCAGACTCTGACAGCGATTCAGACTCGGACAGNGATTCAGACTCTGACAGCGATTCAGACTCCGACAGCGACTCAGACTCGGACAGTGATTCAGACTCTGACAGCGATTCAGACTCTGACAGCGACTCAGACTCGGACAGNGATTCAGACTCTGACAGCGATTCAGACTCCGACAGTGATTCAGACTCTGACAGCGATTCAGACTCCGACAGCGANTCAGACTCTGACAGCGATTCAGACTCTGACAGCGATTCAGACTCTGACAGCGATTCAGACTCGGACAGTGATTCAGACTCTGACAGCGATTCAGACTCTGACAGCGACTCAGACTCGGACAGTGATTCAGACTCTGACAGCGATTCAGACTCCGACAGCGACTCAGACTCGGACAGNGANTCAGACTCNGACAGCGATTCAGACTCTGACAGCGACT
>NZ_OOGT01000305.1 GCF_900323515.1 Acinetobacter stercoris
ATATAAAGCAAACTAATTGATATTTTTTATGTAACAACACCAAATTGATTATTTTAGATATCATACTGAAATATCTTGTTGAAATAAAATCAAGCATCAAAAACATTTATCAACTAAACACACTCAAAAAGCTCTTAGTGTAATTAAAAATAAAAGGTATTATTAAAACTCGACTTTAGATTAAAGAAGATAAATATGTATAATAACAAAACATTTCAAATGAACGAAAATAGCATCACTATCATTCCACAGAAATCAAAAATAGTTATTATCCCGAGACGTAGCCAAATTATTAGTCAACGAGACAAGGCTATACAGTCTAATCACAACACCCCCAAACGTAAATAGTTTGCAGTTTTCACCACCTCCAAAAAGAAGCTTGTTGATAGTTTACAAGCTTCTTATTTTTTACCAATTTATTTAACTAATTCGCATATATTTTTTCATAACCTATTGGTTGCGTTTTAAAACGGCGATGAAACCACATATATTGAGTTGGTACTATACGAATCTGTAATTCAAGAATTTTATTGATTCGGATTGAATCCATAATTTCATCATTACCAGGAAAATGATCAAGTTTTGGTTCGATCAAAATCTGATACATTGGATTTCGAATATTCCCTTTTCTTTAAAAAAATAATGAAATTGCTACAGCATTTGAAATTGTTACTATACGTCTGTGTGCAGTTAAAGTTTCGGCATAGACTCCAAAAAATGGAGCCATCACACCCTGTTTAAGACTAAAATCCTGATCAATGCTATACCATACAGCTCTACCTGCTTTAAAATGCTTAATTAATGCCCTCATGTCTTTTTTTTGTATTTGGTTTTTATAGACTTTATTTCTACTTCTATAAATTAACATATCAATTAGACCATTATTTTGTGTGCGATATACGATATCCAAATTAAAAAACAAACTACAAATAAACCCACCAGCGTCTAGCATTGTTGAATGTGAACTCAATAGAAGAAACCTTGTCCTTTTGAATCGTGTATATGTTCAATTCCGTCTATTTCAACGCGATCTTTGTACCAATTAGGACTATGCCATGCATTTAAACATTAANAAATTCATTAAATAACAGATATTTACTAGATATTTCAACTTCTTTAGAATTTTTTCAGGAAAACAAACCTCTAAATTTCTTATTGTGGTTTTACGTCTACTATTTAAATATCTCCATGCAGGATTAACAAGTAATTTAGCGATTCTCCATTGGATAAACCAAGGTAACAATGCTAAAAAGAATGCTATTAACCAAATCCCCCAATATCTGGGAAATAGAAAAGACCATTGGGAACGTACCTTGTTCTTAAATAATTATTAAAAAAGCCCACCAAAGGCTGCTTGTGGGCTTTCTAGATCGGCATGATGCGATCTCATGCTTTGCGTTAAGATGTTTAAATTTGGTGATTATGCTCACTCATAACAAATTTGATGGGAATACGCTATTCCAAAACTCAATTTAAACAATACCGATTCGCCAACGGATTCGATCAATTACACCTTAACACACATATTGATTACTGCCTCGGCATAATATATTTACTTACCTTTTAGATGATCGATCATCAACATAAGATACTAAAACTCCACTATTTCTTAACGAAGTGCCACTCTCAAAATACAGTTTGTATGTAACCCACATAAAAAAAGCCTAATCTGGTTAGATTAGGCTATAAACTTCAAGCTTTTATTGGTAGCGGGAGCTGGATTTGAACCAACGACCTTCGGGTTATGAGCCCGACGAGCTACCAGACTGCTCCATCCCGCATCAACAAGGATGACTTTATACGCCCTATTTATAATGAATACAACCTTTATTTATTTTAATTTTAAAAGCCTCTCTACTAAGGCTTTTAATTCACGATTGCGTTATAAAATCTGGATGAGAGGCTCTATACAAACTCAATCTTCTTTTTTCCGTTTCTAAAAATAATTTAGGCTCTTCTGACCACGTCGGTTTGCCAGAATCAAGGCCTGAATGACTCAAAGCCCAATCTGAAACAAATCCATAAATAAATGAGTTGTCAGCAAAAACCCATTTTACCTTCTCACTATCACTACTTGTAAAAACTTTATAGGTTGGTAAAGACCCAAATATACCAATTTGTGTGTAACGGTATTTATAGATTTCAGACATTGAGTTAAATTACTTAAATAATAGCCCACTATACCAGCTTGTGTAGTTACTTTACCGGATAGTCAATAATTAAATCATTTTTAACATTATTAATACTTTTCTTTAGCAAGAAGAAAACCCACTTTCAGCAGGCTTTCTTTTACTTATTTCTGAGATTTTTTTCTACTCTTTCCGTAGCTTCATCAAATTTAATACCATATACAATCCAAAAGAAATACATATCACTTTCTAAAATATACTTTTGTTTGTAATATTTAGAGCTCTTCCCTTCTTCAATATCACTAGCCTTTAGTTGTGACCCGTTTAAGTCAATATCCCTTCCATCTAAATCCCCACCGATACATATATTCATTTTTATGCCAATCAATTTTTGCATGGTGACTATAGTACAAAACAAAAAAGCCCACCTTTCGATGAGCTTCTTTTCATGGCCAATATTTGCTTACACTTCGACCAATCTAATATAAAAATAGTATTTGCCTTGTATAAGGTCAACTTTCTATGAAATTCAACAAATTATGTTTAAAACTTTTTCATGATTAGATAAATATAAGTGATATACAAAATAAATAGCTAACACCAGCCGCGTAAGCCATAAAATACCACCAGAAATCAATTAGTTTTTTGGAAGTCATAAAAAAACTAAGCACACAAATGAAAAAACTCACGCTACTCGTTACTATTGAATAAAATAAGATTGAAGTTAACTTATCCCAGTTTTCTAGCTCATAATCTCGCCATACAATTATAGTA